>JAPHSO010000096.1 GCA_026193675.1 Gammaproteobacteria bacterium
AGTCCAACTTCGGTATGGATGGTCAGGTTGGGATCACTGTCGAGTACGGCTGTCAGCTGTTTGGCGATCTCCGGCTCCACCTCTGCGAGGATTCGATCGGAGCGTTCAAACAGTTCGACCTGTACGCCAAAGTCCTGAAAGATCTGCGCCATCTCAACACCGATGGCACCACCACCAATGACACCGATCTTTTTAGGGAGCTCAGTCAGGTTCCAGACGGTATCGGATGTGAGCACACCCCCCGCTTCGATGCCAGCAAGGGCGCCGTCAATCGGCGGTACAAATGGTGGTGCGCCGGTGGCAATCACCGCACAGCCGAAGCTGATGACCGCTCCATCACTACCATCACCCTCTGGCGGGCGGGCATAGCGCTCATCACTATTGGCTGAGATGTCGATAAAGATCTCATGGGCCGATCTGAATGAGGCAAAGCCCTGAATCTGTTTGATCTTGAGGCCTTTGTCGGTCTTGAAGGCCATCTCACCGCGCTGCTCAAGAATCGATTTACGGGTCTGCTCCAGAAGTGCCCAATCGAGTCGCGCTGTGTTGGTATCGAGAACACCGAGATGTGCATCATGGGCACGATCGCGCATGCGATCTGCCGCTGCGCGCCACGCCTTTGAAGGGACACACCCACGCCAGAGACACTCACCACCGGGAAGCGGGGCACTGTTGATCAACGCGACGCTGAGGCCATTCTGCGCCAGATCACGTGCACAGTCTTCACCACCAGGGCCGGCACCGATCACCACAACATCGTAGTCCCAACTGCCTTCAGGGATCATGCTGCTCATCTCGTTCACTCCCAGTTATGCTCAAAAGCTGATCTTCAGATAGACAAAATCCCACCATAGGCGGGATCTCGTTAACCATCTACAGGGCTCTATCAGCCCTGTATGACCGTTCGGTTATAGTGAGTAGGGATCCCGTAGAACAATGGTATCGTCACGATCAGGACCGGTTGAGATCACATCGATAGGAACACCCACAACCTCTTGAATCTTGCTGATATATGCCTTGGCATTCTCAGGCAGTTCATCATAGGTGCGGCATCCAACTGTGGTGCCATCCCATCCTGGAACTTCAATATAGACCGGTTTGCATAGCTCATAGGCATCGGCACCGATAGGTGGTACATCGATGATCTCACCATTGCACTCGTAACCGGTGGCAATTTTCAGCTTCTCAAGACCATCAAGCACATCAAGTTTGGTCAAGGTGATGCCGGTCAGTGAGTTAATCTGTGCAGAGCGACGCATGGAGACCGCATCGAACCAGCCACAACGGCGTGGACGACCGGTTGAGGCGCCAATCTCATGACCCACTTCAGCCATGTGCTTACCCATCGGATCTTTGTGCGCTTCACCATCATAAAGCTCTGTTGGGAATGGACCACCACCAACACGTGTGGTGTAGGCCTTGGTGATACCCATGATGTAGTCGAGATCTTTGGGTCCTACGCCGGTACCTGTTGAAGCACCACCTGCAGTTGGGCTTGATGAGGTGACATAGGGATAGGTGCCGTGGTCGATATCTAGCAGTGTGCCCTGAGCACCCTCAAACATAATGTTCTGACCATTGGTACGCATGGTGTGCAGCATGCCGGTGACATCACCCACCATTGGACGAATCAGTTCAGCCTGCTCAAGACCTTTATCCAGCATCTCCTGATAGTCAAGCTCATCAACCTTAAACAGATTCTTCAGAGCAAAGTTGTGATACTCAAGAACCTCTTTAAGACGTGATGCAAAACGCTCAGGATCCATCATGTCGCCAACCTTGAGGCCGCGACGTGAAATTTTATCTTCGTAGGCGGGGCCGATTCCACGACCGGTTGTACCGATCGCCTTCTTGCCTCGAGCCAGTTCACGCGCCTGATCAAGAGCGATGTGATAAGGAAGAATCAGGGTGGTCGCTTCACTGATAATGATACGCTCACGGGCATTGATACCTGCCGCTTCAAGCATCTCCAGCTCTTCAAGCAGCGCATCCGGTGACAGCACGACACCGTTGCCGATCATGCACTTAACACCTTCGCGCAGAACGCCCGATGGAATCAGGTGAAGTACGGTTGTCTTGCCATCGATAACCAGCGTATGGCCTGCATTATGACCACCCTGGAAACGAACCACTGCGTCAGCCTGCTCTGTCAGCAGATCAACGACCTTGCCTTTGCCTTCATCACCCCATTGAGTACCGATGACAACTACATTCTTACCCATATTTAACTGCTCCACCTTTTGTAGAAGGTATTGATAAAACGAAAATTTACTTAGTTAGTGCAACAACCTGCCAGCCGTCAGCACCTTTTTCTAAAATCTGGTTACAACCCATTGCTGCTGCATCACCACTCTGTCCCGGTAGCGCCTGAATCACACATTGACCAGCACTACGCAGCTTGGAGACCTTGGCAACCAGGCCGGCATCATCACTCGCTGGTGCAAGAATCGCATCGCTCTTTGCATCTGCTGTTTTATCTGACAACATCAGTACCCGTTTGAGCTCAATGGTGAAACCGGTCGCTGGACGGGCACGTCCAAACACTTTGCCGATCTCATCGTAACGACCACCTTGAGCAACAGCTTCACTGTCGCCGGCAACATAGGCGGCAAAAAGCACACCGGTATGATAATGGTAGCCACGCAACTCGGAAAGGTCGAAGTGCAGTTGCACCCCATCAAATGAACTGAGCCCAGCGGCAATTTTCTGTAGCGCCTCAAGCGCCTCATGAACCTCAGGGGTTGCTCCCTTCAGTAATTCAGAAGATTTGGTCAATACCGACTCGTCACCGGCAAGGGTCACCAGGCTCTTCAGCATGTCAGCAATATCACCACTGAAATTCCAGTCGTTAAACAGGCTTTCGATCTCATGTTGAGAACGGCGCTGAATCAACTCAAATAGCCGGTTCTCCTGCTCTTGACTGAGTCCAGCCTGCTCCACCAGAGCGCGGTAGATACCAACATGACCAATATCGAGGGTGATCTCCTTCAGCCCCATCTGTTGAAGTGACTCAACAGCCAGTTGCATCACCTCCAGATCACTCTCTACTCCGGCATGTCCATAGAGCTCGGCTCCCAGCTGGAAAGGTGAACGGGTGCCACCATGACAATCAGGTAGTGTCTTTAGAACCGTACCCACATAACAGAGACGAGTCGGCTCTTCACGTCTCAGCAGATGGGCATCAATTCGTGCCACCTGAGGCGTCATGTCTGCACGTACACCCATCATCCGACCGGTCATCTGATCGATCAGCTTAAAGGTCTTAAGTTCAAGATCTTCACCGGTACCGGTCAATAGCGAATCGAGATATTCCACGAACGGCGGCATCACCAATTCGTAACCCCAGAGCCTGTATAGATCGAGTAACTGGCGTCGCGCCGACTCAACTTGAGCCGCTCGCTGGGGTGAAAGCTCTTCAATCCCTTCAGGGAGAATCCACTTGGTATCGATAGACATCAGTTCAAACTAGCTTCTAATTAGGTAGAGAATAATCGCACCAGAGATCATGGTGATCACACCGGTGCTCCGCAAAGCAGAAGTGGGCATGAGTGCCACCTTGGCCATCGTTTTACGGTAAAACGATGGGAACAGGGCCGGCATCAGTCCCTCAAACACCAGCACCAGTGCCAGCGCCGAGAAAAAAAGAGTGTTATCCACCTAACTCACACCTCTAAACAGAGCCAGAATTACTTCCGGCCTGCTGAGTCTTTAAAGTACTTAAAGAACTCTGATTGTGCATCGATCACCATCAGATCTTCGCTCTGGCTAAATACATTCTGGTAGGCACCGAGGCTACGATAGAGATCATAGAACTCCTCATTCTTACCATAGGCCTTGGCATAGATTTCAGCCGCTTTTGCATCACCGGCACCACGAGTCTGCTCAGACTCACGATTGGCCTCAGCCAACAGAACGGTACCCTGCTTATCAGCATCGGCCTTAATACGCTCAGCCTCCTCTTTTCCACGAGAACGTAGATCTTTGGCAACACGTTCACGTTCAGCGCGCATCCGCTTAAATACCGACTCAGAGACCTCAACCGGCAGGTCGATACGCTTGATACGCACATCGATCACCTCAATACCAAACTCAGAAACCTGCTTGGAGATATTGGTGCTCATCATCTGCATGATCTCAGCACGCTCACCAGAGATCGCCTCTTGAATTGTACGCTTGGCAAACTCGTTACGCAGACCTTCCTGAACGATCTTACTTAGACGTTCGCTCGCCTTCGATTCCTGACCACGCATTGAGCGGTAATAGGCCTCAACATTGACAATTCGCCACTTGATATACGAATCGACAATCAGATTCTTCTTCTCAAGGGTGAGGTAGGGCACTGGCGGCGCATCAAGGGTGATGATACGACGCTCAAATTTGCGCACATTATTCACAAACGGAAGTTTGAAGTAGATACCCGGTGTGTAGTCTGCACGTACAAACTCACCCAGTTGGAATTTAATCGCCAGCTCTTTCTCATTAACTACAAAGATAGACATGCTGCCGATCCACAGAACCAGTATCGCAAAGATACCGAGGAACATATTTCTAGCTTCCATTAGCGCACCTCCCTACGGCGAATCGAGTCGCGGATACGCTGACTCACTGAAGAAGAACTGGTCGTTGATGAGCCTGTTGACTCAGCAGTAGCTGAACGGGCTGCGGCCCCTTCATTACGTAAACGATCCAGTGGAAGATAGAGCATATTGTTACCACCTTTCACATCAACCAGCACTTTGCCGCTGTTGCTTAGAACAGATTCCATACTATCGAGATAGAGACGCTTCCGAGTAATCTCAGGCGCCTTCTCATACTCACCAAGAACCTTAAGGAAACGATCGGTACGACCCTCAGCATCGGCAACTACTTCGGCCAGATAGGCCTCAGCTTCGGCAATGGTTCTAGCCGAAAGACCACGCGCCTTCGGCAGGATGTCGTTGGAGTAGGTTTCCGCCTCATTGACATAACGAACCGAGTCTTCACGCGCCTCGACCACATCATCAAACGCCGCTTTCACTTGAAGTGGAGCCTGAGCATTCTGCATGGTGAAGTTGGTCACGATAAGACCGGTGCGGTAGAGATCAAGTGTCTCTTGAAGTTGATTCTTTGCATCAATGGTGACGATTTCGCGACCCTCAGTGATAACAAAGTCCATCTTGCTTTTACCAATCACCTCACGTACAGCACTGGCGGTTGCCTGGCGTAACGTCTCATCGGGATCACGAACATTAAATAGATAGTCACGTGCCGCTTCAGGATCATTTTTTACCTGATACTGCACATCAAAACGGATATCGATGATGTTCTCATCCTGCGTCAGCATCAGCGACTCATCGCTCTGATAACCGAGCTTGGCACTACGAACACCACTCACATCGACCTTATCAATAGTATCGATGAAACGTGGGTACCAATGAAGACCTGGACCGGTAGATTGATTGTAGGCTCCGAGGCGCAGTACAACGCCCTGATAACCCTCTTCAATGATGTAAAGACCGGAGAGACCCCAGGCAATTAGACCCAGAATAGCAATCAGACTACCGCTAACGCCAAAACCGCTTCCCGAAGAAGAACCACCGGTTGAGCCCCCTTTCGAGCTCCCTCCAAACAGTCCACCAAATTTCTGTTGTAGCTTTTTGACAACTTCATCAAGATCAGGAGGCCCCTGATCATCATTACGCTGGCCCCAGGGATCCTTGCCCCCAGAATTTCCTGGTTCGTTCCAGGCCATAATTTATTCTCCAAAACAGTTCACAAGCTCCGATCAAAAAAATTTCAAACGGAGTAAACAAATTGGGGCGAATTCTAGCACATTTCAACCAATATGCTGCCGAGAGTTTGAGAGATTTAGAGCTCTAGATTTTCGCTTTCAGAATCAGGTAGATAGGAGGAAAATTCTGAATCACTCTGGAGCCGCGACAGTTCATGACTGTTGATCTCAACCTCCAGCAGGATATTACCCTGCTCATCGACATCATCATTGAGCACCTCAGCCACACTAAAGAGCCTGGCCCGTAATTTTCCGGTATGTGGCGGCAGTTTCAGCGATATACGCTGGCAACTGGGGACAAAGCGTTCAGATAGTCGCGTCAGCAACAGGTCTATCCCCTCTCCACTTACCGCGGATAGATAGATTCGTTCACGCCCACCTCCCACAGAGAGGTTAATGTGGGGCTCGAGATCTTCAACCGTATCGATTTTGTTATAAATCTCGATCTGCGGCACCATATCGGCACCAATCTCGTTCAGGACATCATTCACCTGTTCAATCTTGAGTTGACGCTCTTCATCCCCGGCATCAATCACATGCAGCAGCAGATCTGCTTCACGGGTCTCAGTGAGGGTTGAACGAAACGACTCCACCAGATCATGGGGCAGGTGGCGGATAAATCCGACCGTATCGGCCAGGATAATTGGCTCCTGACTCGGCAGTTCGATACGTCGCAGGGTTGGATCGAGCGTCGCAAACAGCTGATCGGCCACATAGACCGCCTGCTTTTCACAAAGTCGATTAAACAGCGTTGATTTGCCGGCGTTGGTGTATCCAACAAGTGATACTGTCGGAATATCTGCACGTACACGTCCCTTACGTGACTCTTCACGCTGTTGACGTACCTTTGCCAGACGCTTCTTGAGCTGCTTGATACGGGCTCCAAGGAGTTGTCGATCAGTCTCAAGCTGGGTCTCACCCGGACCACGCAGGCCGATTCCACCCTTCTGACGTTCAAGGTGCGTCCAACCGCGAACCAGACGGGTAGAGAGATGACTGAGCTGGGCCAACTCAACCTGAAGCTTGCCCTCATGAGTACGCGCACGCTGGGCAAAGATATCGAGAATCAGACCGGTACGATCAAGTACTCGACACTCAACCAGCTTTTCGATATTTCGCTCTTGCGCTGGCGAGATGGCATGGTTGATAAGAACCAGCTCAATCTCTTCGCTTTTGACCAGCTCCCTGATCTCTTCAGCCTTGCCGCTACCGACAAAATATTTTGCCTCGGGAGTACGGCGTGAGCCCCGCACGGTGACCACCGGATCGGCACCCGCTGAACGGGCAAGGTCAACGAATTCGCTAAGATCCTCGCGCTCGCTCTCGGCCTGAAGATCGAGATGAACCAGCAACGCACGTGCACCAGCCTGCGGACGCTCAAACAAAGAGAGTCACGCCTGCTGGTTGATGTTGCTGTGGTGTATCAGATTGCAGAAAGCTTTTCTTACTTGTTGAATTCGCTATCGCTATCATCTGTACTATCGTCCAGATCGAGTTTTGGATTGCGTGCTGGAACAACTGTCGAAATAGCGTGCTTGTAGACCATCTGGCTTACGGTGTTCTTGAGTAGAACCACAAACTGGTCAAATGATTCGATCTGGCCCTGGAGTTTGATGCCATTTACCAGATAGATAGAAACTGCAATATGCTCTCTACGGAGTGCATTCAGGAAGGGATCTTGTAGTGCTTGTCCTTTACTCATGGTGGTTACCTCAAATTTTGTTGGGCCGGAATAAGCCCTTGTTGTTATTGCACCAACATACAGTGCCAAAAAAAATAGCTCGTAAACTGAGCTAATGAACGTATTTTAATACTTTATGATGTACTTATCCACCAGTTTCATGACCGCATCCAGAGCCTGCTCTTCAAGGGGATCAATCCAATGCAGCTCCTGCTCTGACCTCAGCCAGGTCATCTGCCTTTTAGCCAGTTGTCGGGTTGCAATAATCGATTTCTCCCGTGCAGTCTCCTGATCCCACTCATCGGCAAGATAGCTCCAGAACTGTCGATAACCGACACATCGAATCGAGGGCAGAGAGACATCCAGATCACCTCGGGTATAGAGCTTCTCCACCTCATCAATAAAGCCCATTTTTAGCATCTGGTCAAAACGCTGCTCAATCCTCTGATGGAGAACGACTCGTTCAGCCGGTGCTAAAGCTATCTTTAATGGGGGCTGAGCCAGCGGTTCTGAGGCCTGTCGCCAGAGCTCACTCATCGGTACCCCGCTCAACTCGTAGACCTCCAGCGCCCGATGCAGACGCTGCGGATCATTGTGATGAATTCGTGCAGCCGACTCTGGGTCAACCTCAGCCAGCCGCTCATGCATCGCCTCCGAACCAAAATCCTGTGCCTCCTGTTCAAGACGCTGACGTACAACAGGATCGGCCTCAGGCAGTGGTGAAAGCCCATACTCCAGAGCACGGTAGTAGAGCATCGTTCCGCCAGCCAAAATTGGCGTATGGCCACGCTGTTGAATCGCCTCTATCTCTCGCAGTGCATCAATTCGAAACTGCGCCGCTGAGTAGCTTTCCAGAGGATCGAGAAGATCGATCAGCGCATGAGGATAATCCGCCAACAGTTCAGGCTCGGGTTTGGCCGTGCCGATATCCATATCACGATAGACCATCGCCGAATCGACACTGATAATCTCTCCATTAAACTCATCAACCAGACGCATCGCAGTTTCGGTCTTACCCGAGGCGGTCGGTCCCATCAGAAATATCAATTTATGTTCAGCCATTGCCGCTATTGATAGAGTTTGGACAGCAAGCGGCTGTCGAGTTTAAGTGTCTCATCCATATGAACCAGCTCTGACAGTTTATTTAGCGAAAAACGTCTCAACCAGTCTGTTGATGAGGCGCTACTGCCGTTAGATTCAACCAGATTCTGCAGTCCATACTGTTTAATCAGTGTGCGGGTCAGCTCCGCCAGTTTTTTCGGATCTCGATCTTCAATGGCAGACCATTGTGCAATCAGGCTATGAACAAATTGATGATAGGCGGTGCCGCTAAGAAATTGTGGAAGCGTTGTTAACATCACTATCCCCCGTTCCCGACCTGTTAGCCCGATACCGAAAGCCCTGAATAGCTCCAGATCGGCAGAAATTTGATCCAGGCTCTCATCCGGTAGCGTTATCTTTTCAGGAAAAAGCAGCGATCGGTTTTCAAGTTGTGTTAACACACCTGTAGCGAGCTGTTCAAATGCCTCGTCGACAATCCTTTGATACAGCGAATGCAGATCACACAGATAGTGCTGAGTATCATAAACAAACAGGAGGTGGCGTTGATCGATTAGAGAGAACTGCTCTGCGGCTGCATTTTTAAAAAGTGGGCTTTGCCCTCTTCTCTCTGTAGAGAGGCTGCCTCCTTGATAGTTAGCCTTAACCTCCCCAACCTGTAATCTGTCATCGGATTGAGTCGATACCGAATAGAGCTCACCGGTCTCAACATTTAATCCCGGACTATTTTGTACAACACCACGACCACCCTCTTCGAATGCTCGTAGCAGAGAGGTGGTTATGAAGTCATGAACCATACGTCCTTGACGGAAACGGACCTCATGTTTGGTCGGATGAACATTGACATCGACCTGTGTGGGGTCAATCTCCAGGTTGAGCAGGTAGGAGGGATAGCGTCCTTCAGGAACAGACTCCTGATAGGCGTGACGGATCGCATGGCTAATCACCTTGTCGCGCATGCCTCGCCCGTTCAAAAAGAGATACTGACGATCACTTTGGGTGATTGAGTAATCAAGAGCTCCAATCCAACCGGAGAGAACCATCCCGGCGGCTTCAAAACGAATCTGTAGTGCGGAATCTACAAACGTCTTCCCAAACAGCTGACCAATACGCTGTAGCTGCTGCTCTTCATTCACTGCAGGGGGCAGGCGCAGGAGACTTTTACCATTGTGTTCAAGTGAAAATCCGATCTCAAAGTGGCTTAATGCCAGACGACGAACCATCGCCTCGATTTGCAGAAATTCGGTGCGCTCAGTACGCAGAAATCGCTTACGACCGGGGGTGTTAAAAAATAGCTCTCGTACCGCAATTCGGCTACCAGCTGGAATGGCACACGGCTGCGGCTCCTGTTGTGACTCAGTGACCATCCAGCCCATCTGCTCACTATCACCCTGACGACTCTGCAGGGTCAGACGTGAAATGGATGCGATACTTGCCAGCGCCTCCCCTCTGAATCCCAGAGAGAGAATCTGATTGAGCTCATCAAGGTTGTAAATCTTACTGGTGGCATGGGGAGCCAGAGCGATGGGTAGATCTTCTAAGGAGATGCCATGACCATTATCGGTCACCTGAATGAGTTGGCTACCGCCTTTCTCAATCACGATATCGATCTGGCTTGAACCTGCATCGATACTGTTCTCGACCAACTCTTTAACCACTGAAGCGGGACGCTCGATCACCTCACCTGCAGCTATCTGATTAGCTAACTGAAGTGGCAGTTGCCGAATTCTTCTCGGCTGCGAGTTCTGTTGTGGTAGGAGGGATGACATTGTGTAGAGGATAATAGAAATATCCCCTGAGCTATATTAAAAAATTGAGAATATTAGCCTGGCTGTTAACTACCGGGAATCTCGAGGACCTGCCCAACTCGCAGGAGGTTGCTATCCAGCGAATTGGCTGTTTTTAGAAGATCCATTGGAACCTGATAATTGCTGGCAATCGTTGAAAGGGTGTCACCCCGCTCAATCTTATGTTTACGTACCATCGCCAGCTTGGTTCCTGGTGGCGGATTCTGTCTAAAGTAGTTCTTCACGCCGCCCATAATGGCACTAGCCATCTTGCGCTGATGCTTGGGGCTATTGAGGCGACTCGCCTCTTTCGGATTGGAGATAAAGGCGGTCTCAATCAAAATTGAAGGCATATCGGGAGATTTCAAAACCCTGAAACCGGCCTGCTCAACCTTACGCTTGTGGAGCTTACCGACCTGCTTGAGACCACTCAGTACACGCGAGGCCACTTCACTACTCATCACAATTGAGGCATCCAGTGACAGGTCGAGCAGCACTGAGGCGAGCTGATCATCTTTATCATCAATAGTGACCCCACCGATCAGATCCGATTCGTTCTCTTTTTGAGCCAGCAGTCTTGCCTGCTCACTGGTCGCCCCCTTGGGGGAGAGGGTATAGACCGATGCACCCTTGGCACGATGATCCTTAAACGAATCGGCATGGATCGAGATAAACAGGTCAGCCTTGTTTCTTCGAGCAATGGCGGTACGCTTACGCAGCGGCAGGAAATAATCCCCTTCGCGAGTCAGTACACCCCGCATACCCGGCTCTTTGTCGACCAATTCTTTTAGCTTCTTGGCGATGGCCAGAACCACATCCTTCTCTTTAATCTTATTTCGTTGTCCGAGAGCCCCCGGATCTTCACCACCGTGCCCGGCATCAATTGCGACGACGATATCTCGTGCTTTATTGGTGTACTGTTCGGCTGTACGTACGACGCTGCGTTTTTTCTGTGACTGCTGCAACTCAACGACCAGTCGGTGTCCATAGTTGCCATGTGGTTTCAGAAGATAGCTGTGAGATTTCACCTTTTCACGCATGTCGAGGACGATACGTACATTCTTGCCACCATCTTTACTTGCGGCACGAATATCCTTTATCAAACCTTTGCTGTAATCGATATTCTCAATCTTAAAGCCCTTCTTCACATTCTGGAGATCGATCACCATACGATCGGGCTTGGGGAGGCTGAATAGCTTGTGTTCGACCGGATTGGAAATATCGAAGACGAGACGAGTCATCTCTGGAGCTGGCCACATGCGTACACCGAGAAGCTGGCTCTGCTGCGCCTGGACGCTCCCTGCCATCAAGGTAGCAAGCCACATCAGTAGTAAAATTAGTGCTCTTTTATTGACAAGATTTCTCATTTTTACTCTTCAGACAATCCAATAAGATCGTTAAATTTCACCAAGTTACAAACTATTCTTTCTATCTACTTTAAGATATAGACGTAACTTAATACAGAGTAAAGAAAAAAGTCAATGTTCCAAGCTAATTAAACGCCGCCCAGACAAGAGAGAATCCGCTCTCCATGGGATGAGTTGGATGAGATCGAAAGAGTCCGCTCTTCACCCCGATAGTCGATCTGAATTGTGAGGTCGGGAATCGGTAGCATCCCCTCTCCCCTCTCCGGCCACTCAATCAGCGCTGTAGAGTCGCTTTCGAAGTAGTCTCTGATTCCCAGATACTCAAGCTCCTCAGGATGTCCCAGTCGATAGAGGTCAAAGTGATAGACCACCAGAGTGGCTGTCGGCTCTTTAGCTGACTCAAACTGGTAGGGTTCAACCAGTGTATAGGTTGGACTCTTAACAGCACCCTGATGACCTAAACCTCTCAGATAGCCCCTAACCAGAGCCGTTTTACCGGCTCCGAGCTCTCCATTGAGAAAGATGACTGTGCCATCACCGGGGCGTTGTTCCTGTGGCAAGCCATCGCTGACCTGACCACAGCACTGCGCCAGATTTGCCCCAAAACGCTCGGTCGCCTCACAGTCAGATAGCTCAAACTGTAGCATCACTATCCTCTGCGGCAGCTCCAAAATTGAGCATCTGTTTGATGACTGGAATCAGGTCTGTCGCCAGAACGCCCCACTCTCCATGTTCTGCCACATATTGATCGGCAGCAGCAGAATGGAGTGCCACCCCGTAGCGGGCCGCTTCATTCAGCTCCTCCCCCTGCGCCAGCAACGCACCGATCATCCCCGTCAACAGATCCCCCAT
>JAPHSO010000003.1 GCA_026193675.1 Gammaproteobacteria bacterium
CCGGTGACCCTGAAGATTCGTACCGGTTGGGATCAAAAGAGCCGCAATGGTGTCAATATCGCAAGAATTGCTGAAGCTGCAGGCATTCAGGCCCTTGCAGTTCATGGACGTACCCGCGCCGATGGTTACCGCGGGGAGGCTGAATACGAAACCATCGCACAAATCAAACAGTCCATCTCGATTCCGGTGATTGCTAATGGCGATATCACCACACCTGAGAAGGCAAAGTTTGTACTTGAAGCGACTGGCGTAGATGCCATTATGATTGGTCGTGCCGCTCAAGGACGTCCTTGGATCTTCCGTGAGATTAGCCACTATCTGGAGACCGGAGAGAGACTTCCTGAGCCAACTATTGATGAAGTTCATGCTATTCTCAGCGGCCATTTAGAGAATCTTTACAGCTTCTATGGCGAGTACACCGGCGTTCGTATGGCTCGCAAACATATTAGTTGGTATAGCAAAGGGCAACCTCATGGGGGGGCCTTCCGTAATTTGGTTAACCATGTCGATAATTCCAAACAACAGCTGGAGATGGTTGAGCAATTTTTTAATCAGTTAAAAGCTTCATTAGGGGAGGATGAGCAGGCCGCATGAGTAAGAAAGATACCGCCAAAACAAATGCAAAACCGCTCAATGGCAGCGTTAGCGATGCCCTCGATCGCTACTTTAAGAACCTTGATGGACACGATCCTGATGATCTCTATCAACTCTTTATGGGTGAGGTAGAGCGCCCTCTATTACAACGCGTCCTGAAGTATACCGATGGTAATCAGACGCGAGCCGCAGCTGTTCTCGGTATCAATCGCGGAACTTTACGTAAAAAATTAATTCAGTATGGTCTCAGCTAGAGCCTGCTTTTTCACCCTAATTTAATTATCTATAAACATTCAGGAACATATCCCCATGAATAAAATCCAGCGGGCTCTGATCAGCGTCTCAGATAAATCTGGCATCGTCGAATTTGCACAGTCACTCTCTGACTCGGGGGTGGATATCCTTTCAACAGGTGGCACCGCAAAATTGCTCGCCGATAAAGGGATCAATGTAACCGAGGTCTCTGACTACACCGGTTTTCCTGAGATGATGGATGGCCGTGTTAAAACTCTCCATCCTAAAATTCATGGTGGTATTCTGGCCCGTCGTGGCACCGATGAGGCTGTCATGGAGCAGCACGGTATCGGCCCCATTGACCTGATTGTGGTCAACCTATACCCCTTTGAGCAGACCGTCTCTAATCCTGACTGTGACCTGCCCACCGCAATCGAAAACATCGATATTGGTGGCCCCACCATGCTGCGTGCTGCAGCTAAGAATCATGCTTCGGTAACGGTAGTCGTTGATAGCTGTGACTATGATCGTGTTCTGAAAGAGATGGGTGAAAATAGTGGCTCAATAACCGACGCCACCCGCTTTGATCTGGCGGTGAAAACATTTGAGCACACTGCCAAATATGATGGCGCCATTGCCAACTACCTTGGTGCAGTTAACAGTGACGGTGGACGCGATAATTTCCCGCGCACTTTCAACAACCAGTATCTTAAGGTTCAGGAGATGCGCTACGGTGAGAATCCTCACCAGCAGGCAGCCTTCTACACTGAAGCATTCCCCGAGGTGGGCACCATTGCCACAGCTCAACAGCTTCAGGGTAAAGAGCTCTCCTATAACAACATTGCCGATACCGATGCCGCTTTAGAGTGTGTTAAACAGTTTAGTAATGAGGCGCAGGCCTGCGTTATCGTCAAGCATGCCAATCCCTGTGGTGTTGCGTTAGGTTCAACTCAGCTAGAGGCCTATGAGCGCGCCTATGCCACCGATCCTGAATCGGCCTTTGGCGGCATCATCGCCTTCAATCAGGAGCTGGATGTTGAGACGGCACAGACCATCATCGACCGTCAGTTCGTGGAGGTGATTATCGCCCCATTCGTCAGTGACGAGGCACAGGCAGCCATTGAGGCTAAAAAGAATGTCCGCCTGCTGGTGACCGGCCACTGGTCTATCGCACCGGTAAAATCTCTCGACTTTAAACGTGTCAACGGCGGCCTGTTGGTTCAGGATCGCGATCTCGGCATGGTCAACCAGGGCGATCTCAAGGTGGTATCCAAACGTCAGCCTTCTGAACAGGAGATGAACGATCTGCTATTTGCCTGGAAGGTTGCCAAGTTTGTGAAGTCCAATGCCATCGTCTACTGCAACAACAACCAGACTATCGGAGTGGGTGCAGGCCAGATGAGCCGCATCAACTCGGCTCGCATCGCCGGCATTAAGGCGGAGCATGCTGGACTGGAGGTTAAGGGTTCGGTAATGGCATCTGACGCCTTCTTCCCCTTCCGTGATGGTATCGACAATGCTGCTGAGGCTGGCATTGCTGCAGTCATCCAACCTGGTGGGTCAATGCGTGATGAAGAGGTGATTGCCGCTGCTGATGAGGCGGGGATGGCGATGGTATTTACCGGTATGCGGCACTTCCGTCATTAGGAAACAGGCTTAGCCCTATCTAACGTGAACAGACTGTTACAGCGCTATTTTGGGTTCCGCTTTTTAGGTCCTTATGCCCCCCTCGCCTCTCTATTTGTGATGGGGCTGTTGGTGCTATCCATTTCAAGAGTTGCACTGGTCGCATGGCATTTTGAAAGGGTTGGTGCAGTGGATGGTTTCGGCTTTGTACTTCTGCAGGGGGTACGGGCTGACATCATCATCCTCTCTTTCATCCTCTTTTTCCCGACACTGCTCGCTCCCCTGTTTTCACTCACCAATGTAACGAAGCGTTATTGGGAACCTCTATTGGCCGTATGGCTCAGTGCCATGCTCCTTTTGCTGATATTTATGGAGCTGTCGACCCCCTCATTTATCAATGAGTACGACACCCGTCCCGATCGGATCTTTGTGGAGTATCTCAAGTATCCTGCTGAGGTCTTCTCAACACTCTTTAAGGCCTACACCCTACAGCTCATCATTACCGCAGTCGTTATGTTCTTTGCTGTACGGGTGACATGGCGCCACTTCGCCGGTTTTATTGGCGCCCCTTCAGGAATGAAGAGAGTCCATGCACTGTTGCTACTTCCGGTTCTGATTATTCTGTTGATTGTCGGTGGCCGCTCCAGTCTGCAGCACCGCCCCGCCAATCCGAGTCTGTTCGCCTTCTCGACCGACAATCTGGTTAACAAACTGCCACTGAGCTCCACCTACTCAGTGCTATTTGCCATCTATAACCTCAAGCACGAACAGAGCTCCAGTGAGGTCTATGGTGAGATGGATCCCACAGAGGTGGTTGAGCGCGTTCGCAACACCATGGCTGTGGATGCCGATTCATTTGTCGATAACAAAATGCCCACCCTGCATCGACAGGTTGCCACAGTAAAACGTGAGAGACCTCTTAATCTGGTTATCGTTCTTGAGGAGAGTCTGGGGGCCGGTTTTGTCGAGTCACTCGGTGGCATTCCGGTCACCCCCAATCTTGAACGACTCTCCAAAGAGGGACTCTGGTTTAAACGGATGTATGCCACCGGCACCCGCTCGGTACGAGGCATTGAATCGGTGCTAACCGGCTTTGCTCCCACCCCGGCACGCAGTGTTGTTAAACTTGAAGGATCGCAACGTAATTTCTTTACCATTGCAGATCTTCTGGGAGAGCGTGGTTACCACACCGAGTTTATCTATGGGGGTGAGAGCCACTTCGATAATATGCGCGGCTTCTTCCTTGGTAATGGTTTCCAGAGCATTGTTGATCAACGCGACTACCCCAATCCAAAATTTGTCAGCTCCTGGGGCGCCTCCGATGAGGATCTGTTCGATAAGGCACTCGAGCGTTTTGACCAGTTACATTTAGAAGACGCCCCCTTCTTCTCCCTCATCTTCACCTCCTCAAACCACTCCCCATTTGAGGTGCCTGAGAACACCATAGAGCTCTATGATGAGGGAAAAAATACCGTAAACAATGCGGTCAAATATGCCGACTATGCCCTTGGAAGATTCTTCGACGCGGTAAAAGAGAAGAGCTACTACAGCGATACCATCTTCCTGATTGTCGCCGACCACGATACCCGTGCCCACGGCGCTTCGCTCATCCCGATCAATAAATTTCAGATACCGGCACTCATTATTGCACCAGGGGTTGAACCTTCAGAATATGAGGCGATAGCCAGTCAGCTTGATCTGCCACCCACAATTTTGTCACTCATGGGTATCGACAGTATTCATCCGATGATTGGTCACGACCTGACCATAGATAATCCCAAGCATGGAAGGGCTTTGATGCAGTTCCAATCAACCTTCGGCTATATGCGTGACGATCAGGTGGCCATTTTTCAGCCTGAAAAGGCACCCCAGCAATTTAGCTACTCAATAGAGGATCACTCTCTAAGCCCGGTGTCGGAGCCCAATAGCGAGCTCATTGCCAATGGTCTGGCCAATTCACTACTGCCGCCAAAGCTCTACCGAGAGAAGCTCTACCAAACCCACAAAGAGTAGATCTACTCGGTTCGTGAAAAGCGCCCTCCAGTCATCTCATTGCTGTTACCGCGTGTTACAATGACAGCCGTTTATGACAGTCATTTATTAGCCAAGTATCTGGAATTTTAGTGTGAAAGTATTAATCATCGGCGGCGGTGGCCGCGAACATGCCCTTGCCTGGAAGGTAGCCCAATCTCCTCAGGTCACTACAGTCTATGTTGCCCCCGGTAATGCCGGCACCGCCACTGAATCCAAAATGGAAAATATCGCCATCGGTGTGGAAGATACCGATGCCCTGGTCAGATTTGCGCAGGAAAATAGTGTCGCCCTCACCATTGTCGGTCCTGAGGCGCCACTGGTGATTGGTGTTGTTGACGCCTTTCAGGAGGCGGGATTGCGCTGCTTTGGACCTACCCAGGGGGCTGCTCAACTTGAAGGCTCCAAGGCCTTCACCAAAGATTTTCTTGAACGCCACAACATACCCACCGCCGCCTACGGCAACTTCACCGAGATCGCTCCGGCTGTTGAGTACATCAAACAGCAGGGTGCTCCGATCGTGGTCAAGGCCGATGGCCTGGCTGCGGGTAAAGGGGTCATTCTTGCCCGGACTGAATCTGAAGCGATTGCTGCTGTGGAAGATATGCTCGCCGGTAACGCCTTTGGTGATGCCGGACACCGTGTGGTTATTGAAGAGTTCCTGCAGGGTGAAGAGGCTAGCTTTATCTGTATGGTTGATGGCAAGAACATCCTGCCCATGGCCACCTCACAGGATCACAAGGCGGCCCATGATGGAGATACCGGCCCCAATACGGGCGGAATGGGGGCCTACTCCCCTGCCCCGGTGGTCACCCCCGAAATGTTTGAACGCATCATGAGTCAGGTGATCGAGCCTACCGTTAGTGGCATGGCTGCCGAGGGACACCCCTATACCGGTTTCCTCTATGCGGGCGTGATGATCGATAGTGATGGCGTCCCCAAGGTTCTTGAATACAACTGCCGTTTTGGTGACCCTGAAACGCAACCCATCATGATGCGTCTGAAATCAGACCTTGTTGA
>JAPHSO010000359.1 GCA_026193675.1 Gammaproteobacteria bacterium
AGCATCTCGGTATTGTTACTGCAGTGGCTGTGGCCGCCCATGAAATTCCACAGGAGATCGGTGACTTCTCGGTACTGCTGCATAGCGGCTTCAGTCGTGGCAAGGCGCTGCTGTTTAATGTATTAGCCAGTTTGACAACCGTTTTAGGTGGACTGCTGGCCTACTATGCACTCTCAGAGGTGATGCCGGTCATTCCCTATGTGCTGGCAGTGGCGGCCTCAAGTTTCATCTATATTGCTGTTGCCGATCTCATTCCCGGTCTACACAAAGAGACTCGGATGACTGCTACGGCAACGCAGATATTTCTTATTGTCTCGGGTGTGGTCATTATCTATGTCGCACACTCTCATCTTCACTAAATCAACAGACAGGATATAGCGATGAATAACTGGTATATGGTGACGCTTGTTGGCAGGGATCAGAAAGGGATCGTCTCACGGGTGACCAAAGCGCTGTTTGAAGGTGGTTGCAACCTCGGTGAAGCATCAATGATGCGTCTGGGTAGCAACTTCGGCGTGATGTTGATGGTCGGTAGTGATTCAGCTGTCAGTACGATTGAGAGCCTTATCCAGCCGGTCGCCAAGTCTCTGGGACTGATGGTTCATATCGATGCAGTTGATGGTAACAAGCGCGATCATCCCCAACCCAATGTCGATATCAGCGTCTACGGTGCGGACAAAGCCGGCATCGTGGCCGAGGTGACCGGACTGCTCGCTGAAGTGGGATTGAACATCATTGATATGCAGACCGTTGTCGCCGGTAGCGAAGAGAGACCGATCTACATCATGCAGATTGACGGCCATTCGGATGAGTCTGTCGATAGATTACGTGCAGCCATCGAGCCGGTTATTGCACAGGGGATTGAGGTGCAGATTAACGATATCGAGACCATGATCGGCTAATGGCTATCCTGGAGATCCTCGAATATCCCGATGAGCGACTGAAGCAGGTATCGGAACGGGTCACCGACTTCGGTGATGAGCTGCAGCTGTTCCTCGCTGACCTCGAAGAGACGATGCGCGCCGGTCCCGGTGGTGTCGGTATCGCCGCAGCCCAGGTGGGACGCTTTCAGCGTATCGCCCTGGTCGACTGCAGTGTGACCCGCAAGCCTGTTCCCAATCACGGTTTTATGGTGCTCATCAATCCTGAGATCACCCAGTGGGAGGGGATGAAGGTGGGACGTGAGGGTTGTATGTCGGTACCCGACTATACCGGTAATGTGATTCGTGCAGAGAAGATCTCCTTCTCTGCACAGGATGCCTCCGGTGAGACGATAGAGTATGAGTGTGAGGGGTATGAGGCCCGTGCAGTACAGCATGAGCTGGATCACCTCGATGGCATGATCTTTCTCGACCGGCTGGTGAGCCGGAATAAGGATCTTTTTAGACGCAAGGTCTATAAATAGGTTAAATCTGGCAGGGGGCGGAGTCGCAGCAAGACTGGCCTCGATACGAGCACCAGCTTCACTGCTAGTTCGAGCTCGAAGTCTGTTAGTAGAGCGACTCCGACCCCGTATCCAACCTTCTAAAGATTAAGCCAGCTCGTCATCCGCAACGTGATAGCGCGGATCTTCAATCACATTGATCTCAACCAGATCACCCGCCTTGCGCAGCAGCAACTTACACTCGGCAGTCAGATGACGCAGGTGCAGTGTCTTACCGGCACGGATATAGCGCTCAGCCAGATTATCGATCGCCTCAATCGCCGAGTGGTCCATCACCTTGGAGTGTTGGAACTCGATCACCACATCATCGGGATCATCATGTGGGGTGAACAGGTCTGAGAAGTTGGCCACAGATGCAAAGAAGAGTGGGCCATGTAGCTCATAGACCTTAGAGCCGTTGCTATCGGTAAAGCGGATCACACCCAACTGTTTGGCGTGCTCCCAGGCAAAGACCAGTGCCGATACGATAATACCAACCACCACTGCGATGGCCAGATCGGTTGCGACCGTGACGCCAGAAACCAGAATCAATACAAAGGCATCAGAGCGAGGAATTTTGCCGAGGATACGGAAGCTCGACCACTCAAAGGTGCCGATGACCACCATGAACATGACGCCGGTCAGTGCGGCCAGCGGGATCATCTCAATCAGGTCAGAGGTGAACAAAATAAATGCGAGTAGCGAGAGTGCCGCTGTAATCCCCGAGAGACGCCCACGACCACCGGAATTCACATTGATCATGCTCTGGCCGATCATCGCACAACCACCCATACCGCCAAAGAAACCGGTTACGGTGTTGGCCATACCCTGTCCGACACACTCACGGTTACCGCGACCACGGGTCTCAGTGATCTCATCAATCAGGCTCAGGGTTAGTAGCGACTCAATCAGACCGATTGCCGCCAGAATAATGGAGTAGGGGAGGATGATGTAGAGCGTCTCCCAGGTGAACGGTACATCGGGAATTGCAAATGTCGGCAGTCCGCCCTCAATTGAGGCGAGGTCTCCCACTGTACGGCTATCCATTCCGAGAAAGATCACCGCTACAGAGATCACCACAATTGCTGCAAGAGAGGAGGGAACCGCCTTAGTCAGCTTGGGTAGATACTGGATAATCAGCATGGTGAGGGCCACCAGCCCCAACATGACCCACATCTGCTGCCCTTCAAGCCATTGGCTAGTGCCGGTGGCGGTATCGGTTATCTTAAAGGTGTTGAGCTGAGCGAGGAAAATAACGATGGCCAGGCCGTTCACAAAACCGAGCATCACCGGATGGGGCACCATGCGGATGAATTTTCCAAGGCGCATTACACCCACACCGATTTGAATGATTCCCATCAAAACGACCGTAGCAAACAGGTACTGCACCCCATGTTCCGCTACGAGCGCGACCATCACCACTGCCAAAGCGCCGGTTGCACCAGAGATCATGCCGGGACGACCACCAAAAACTGCAGTAATCAGACCTACCATAAAGGCGGCATAGAGACCAACCAGTGGCTCTACTCCTGCCACAAAGGCGAAGGCGACGGCTTCAGGAACCAGCGCCAGAGCGACAGTCAGCCCAGACAATATATCGTTTTTCGCGCACCCTTTTTCGGCGCACGTGAGATCAAATGAGAACATGATTTCCTGTTAATTGGGTGTTGCAGATAAAGCGCGGAATTTTAGCATATTATGAACAGCTAAAGAAAATTGATGGACCATATCTCTATCTCACAGGTGGCATCCCTTGCGGGCGTTCAGATCATCATCAATTTAAAAATGAAGTCAAAAAATTGGTTAATCAATAGCACCTTTTCTCTCTCATAGACCGCTTCATACGCTATAATACCCCCGATAAACCGCATGGATACGACGCCGACGTTTGGCGGGTAAAATTTAAATAGAGAGTATGAGAGCCGTATGACCGCACTGACCCCACTTCGTGAAATACCCAAACAGAACATCTTCAAGCAGGGAGATGTCTTCGTCCTTTTCGGTGAACTATTTGGTCGAGGTTATGTGAATGGTCTGATCGACGAAGCCCGTGATGCTGGTATGACCATTGTTGGTATCACCGTTGGACGTCGTGATGACGATAACAGACTTCGCCCACTAACTGAGGAGGAGCTGGCTGCTGCAGAGGATAATCTGGGAGGCCGAATTATCAATGTGCCGATGATGGCCGGGTTTGACCTGGATGCTCCTGAGGGAGAGCCGACACCGACCGATATGCTCGGTGGTATGACCATTAAAAACTGGCAGGACGAGAAGCTCGACTGGTCACAAGTTGAGCGCTGTCGTGAGGTTGGTGTGAAGCGTTTCAAGGATTCAATGGCTCAGGTGGTCGCCGAGTTGGAAGATATGATCCCTGATGGGGCGAACGCCTATTTCGCCCATACCATGGCCGGTGGTATCCCAAAGGTGAAGGTTTTTCTCGCCATTGCCAACCGTATCTATAAGGGCCGAGGTGCCCGCTTTATGTCATCACGAGCCCTGCTTGATAGCGACCTGGGCAGGTTCATCATGATGAACTTTGATGAGGTCTCAGCAAATACCTTTCAATATCTTATTGAGGGGACTACGCAGATTCGTCAACGTCTGCAAAAGAGTGGTGGTGAGGTCTGTTACAGCGCCTATGGTTATCATGGAACTGAGATTCTGATCAATGGTGAATACAGGTGGCAGAGCTACAATAACTACACTCAGGGATATGCCAAAAAGCGTCTTGAAGGAATCGCCGAAGAGGCGTGGGCCAAGGGAATTAAGGCGACAGTCTTCAACTGCCCGGAGATTCGCACCAACTCTTCGGATATCTTTGTTGGTGTTGAGCTATCACTATTTCCGCTACTCACCTCGCTGAAAATTGAGGGGGGTGGCGACTGGGCCGAGTCCCAGTGGGAGGCGTGCCGTAAACTACTGAGTGATGAGATTTCACTTGAAGGGCTACTTCAGAATATTGAGGACTACAATGCCGATGAGGTGATTACCGAATTCCGCAACTATGAGGCATGGCCGATGGATAATACCGAGGCGTTGGCTGAAGTGATGGTGGGAACCTCAGGGGATATCACAGCAAAACATAAAGATAAGAGGGCCCTTATCACCGATCACCTGAGTGGTTTAGTACTAGAGGGAACCGGACCGTTGATGTTCCATGAGATGTCCAATCCATCTGCACCAGTGTTGTGGCTCAACCATGACATCATCGCAAAACAGCTCAATATGATGCATAACTAGATAGAGCCGGTGCCAATGCCAATGCCTCTTTTAAGAGGTGTGGCGGCTTGTTATCTGTTTTGTAAAAAAGGGGAGCATTTTGCTCCCCTTTTTTGCTACAAATTTTTTATAAAGACTTTAGAGCCACGTTGATAGTTGTACAGCGCCTGTCGCTTCACCGGTAGCGCCTTCAAGGTGCCGGAGACAAATCCACGTTCAGCAAACCAGTGGGCGGTGCGAGTGGTGAGAACAAAGAGCCGTTGGAGCTGGCTCTGTTTGCCCAGTTTCTCCATATGTTCGAGCAGACGATCACCACGCCCCTCAGCTCTGTAGTCAGGAT
>JAPHSO010000197.1 GCA_026193675.1 Gammaproteobacteria bacterium
ACTGCAGCGAGTGATGATCTAGCCAGAATCTCAAGTGAACTACAGAGTCTGGTCTCTCAGTTCCGCGTCTAAATTTTAACGGGGAAAATTTCCGGTTACCCTTTTATAGCGGGGGGCGATGCCCCCCAAACATATTGTTTCCCTTCGTGATAAATATGTGACTTTTATCCACCATACTATGGTTATTGTATGAGCTCATCGAGAGCTCTCAGTTTTAATCGTGTGAGGTCGGCCATGTTAATACGCAGTAAAAAATCGAGTGAGATTAGTGAAAGCAGCACAACTCCGGAATCGATCTATCTACAGAGAAGGGAGATTTTGAAGGGATTAGGAATTGCCGCGTCGGGATTGATTCTACCGGGTGCTGCCCAGGCGGGAATTCTTGACTACTTCTCATCAAAAGAGGAGGAGGTGGTCGCTGACCGACGTCGTAAACTCAGCGCAACCCTCAATCCCGCCTATCAACCCGATTGGCAACTGACACCGGAGTCGAAGGTACTCACCCATAATAACTTCTATGAGTTCGGAACCGGCAAAGCTGATCCGGTTAAGAATGCCCGTAATTTTAATACTGAGCCGTGGCATATTGTGATTGATGGTGAGGTCGACAAACCATTTAAGCTCTCGATGGAGGAGCTGTTTAAACTGTTCCCACTTGAAGATCGTATCTACCGCCTGCGCTGTGTTGAGGCCTGGTCGATGAATATCCCCTGGGTTGGTATCCGATTGGCCGATCTGATCAAGCGGGCACAACCCAACTCAAATGCTAAATATGTCGCCTTTGAAACCCTGCATGATCCCAAGCAGATGCCGGGTCAGAGTTCGAGACATATCGGCGGAGGTATTCCCTATCCTTATGTTGAGGGGCTAAGAATTGATGAGGCGATGAATGATCTCACCATGCTCAGTGTCGGACTTTACGGTAAGACGCTGGCCCCGCAAAATGGTGCACCGATACGGCTGGTTGTTCCCTGGAAGTACGGTTTTAAAAGCATCAAATCGATCGTGAAGATCAGGCTCACCAGTCAACAACCCCCCAACACCTGGAACATCACCAACGCACGTGAGTACGGTTTTTATGCCAATGTGAATCCAGAGGTGGATCATCCCCGCTGGTCACAGGGGAGCGAACGCTTTATCGGTGAGGGTGGCATTTTGAGTGTCAGTCGCGAGAAGACCAAGATGTTTAATGGTTATGCCGATGAGGTGGCTTCACTCTATAGCGGTATGGATCTTCGCAAGAACATTTAACGCGATGGTTATCCTGCTAAAAATCGTGATCCACCTGCTGGCGGGCGGCACCTTTGCCTATCTCTTTCTGCTGATCGATAGTGGAGCCTTTGGCGGTGATCCGGTTAAAGATATTATTCACTTCACCGGTAAGACGGCGATCAATCTGTTGATTGCAACACTGCTGGTTACACCGGTGGTGAAGTTTACAAAATATGGTCAGCTGAATCGGGTGCGACGTCTACTGGGGATCTACTGTTTCGTCTGGGCCAGTAGTCACTTTGCCACTTTTGCATTTCTGGATCTGGGGCTCGATCTGTCGCTGTTATCGACAGAGCTGGTTAAGCGTCCCTATCTGGTGCTTGGCTTCAGTAGTTGGTTGATTCTACTGGCGATGGCTATCACCTCAACTCAGGCGATGATGCTTCGACTGAAGCGTCGCTGGAAACAGCTACATCAACTGGTCTATCTGGTTGCGATTCTGATTCCAATCCACTATCTCTGGTCGACCAAGTCGGAGTGGATTGAGCCATCGATCTATATCGCCATATTTGTCGGGCTGCTGATTGTTCGGCATCAACAGATCGCCAAAATCATCAATCAGCTCAACTCAAAAGTGGTGGCGTAGAGTTTTTAATCCTCCGGGGTCGGAGTCGATGCTAATAGTGACGGAGCTATACGATGTTAGCGTCTCTGATTTTTATCAGTGAAAGATCTTGTTGGGAACGACTCCGATCCCTTACCGGGAAAAGTTAAGAGGTGATGAGCTGCCGTTTTCTGGCAATTGTCATCTTTTTGATTTCCGACTCTCGTTTTGAGACTTCAGAACGATTATCAAACTGTTCGTGATAGACCAGCTCTACAGGACGTCGGGCACGGGTATATTTGGCCCCTTTTTTATCGGTGTTGTGCTCAGTGATGCGGCGTTCAATATCTGTAGTGATGCCGGTGTAGAGGGAGTTGTCCGCACAGCGAACAATGTAGAGATACCAGGTTGAAGACATTCCCGATGAATCTCATTGAAGCCCTCATCCTTGAGGGCAACAGAGTTAGATCTTAGTGGTGCTCGTCGTGTGGACCGTGAACGTGGCCGTGAGCCAGCTCCTCTTCAGTCGCTTCACGAACATCTTTGATGGTGACATCAAAGTGTAGAACCTGACCTGCAAGTGGGTGGTTACCACTGATAGTGATCTCGTCACCATCAACTGCAGTTACAGTGATCATCTCAACCTGACCTTCAGGGCCCTGTGCATGGAACTGCATACCTGGCTCAACCGTATCGACACCCTCAAATGCCTCAGCAGGAACAACTTGAGTCAGCTCTGGGTTGTACTCGCCATAACCATCAGCAGGTTGAACGGTTACCTTGCAGCTCTCACCAGCCTGTTTACCAACAAGTGCATTCTCGAGACCAGGGATAATGTTGCTAAATCCGTGCAGATAGGCGAGTGGCTCCTGCCCCTCTGAAGAGTCGATGACCTCTCCTTGATCGTTAGTTAAGGTGTAGTCGATCGATACGACAGAGTTTTCTTTAATAGTCACTGCACTCTCCGGAGTAGATGATGAAATAGTCAATTGATTTAGTTGACTATTTTAAACGGACTCAGGAAATATTAATAGGCCCTGTCAGCCAATATCCCCACATACGATTCGGCAAGCTATTTTATGGGGGTGATCCAAGATATGATTTCGAAATGGATATCACCCTCATCGACATCACCATTTTAATTGTCACCGGCCTCGTTGCGGGGATTATCAACACCCTTGCGGGGGGTGGTTCAAATCTGACCCTGCCGGCACTGATGATCATGGGTATGCCGGCGGATATTGCCAATGCCACCAATCGGGTGGGTATATTTTTACAGTGCATTATTGGCATTCTCGGTTTTCGAAAACACAAAAAGTTAGAGACTCAGGATCTTGGGCCGATTCTCTGGCCAACATTGATAGGTGGTCTCGTAGGGGCATCACTGGCCTCTTATGC
>JAPHSO010000087.1 GCA_026193675.1 Gammaproteobacteria bacterium
AGGGTGAACCAGAGCACAAACAGGGTATCTCTTAGCTGCTCCTTAGAGACATTACGCATATAGACCGCCACCATGAGCGGTGCGCCGGTGAGTGAGGTGCCGGCGACATAGCCCCCCATAATTAACAGAAATTTATCGACCCATCGGTTGTGGCTGTGGATGGCCCAGTTCATCACCCAGATGATGGCGTAGAAGAGGGTGACGGAGTAGATAAAGGTGAGCAGCCACTTTGTCGGTAGGTTGAGCAGGCCAAATACACCCACCAGTGCCGGGGGGATGATGTAGATCATTGAGCGTTTCAGGTAGCGCCAGTCGACATTGCCGATGCGGGTACGCAGGGTGAGGCTGGTGAAGAGCAGCAGATGGGTGCCGATAATCGGCAACCAGATGAGTGGTTGGTTGTCGATAAACAGCATCAGCGGCAGACCGAGGGCGGCACCGCCAAAACCGAGACCGGTGCGAACGAATCCGGTCCAGAGAAAGATCAGGCCGATGAGCAGGGTTTGGGTGGTGTTGAGGTCGAGCAGCATGGATTAGTGGTCGTTATCTCAATGCGGTTATGGAAAAACGGAACGCACTATACACGATTTGCCGATATCTCTGTGGTGGTGTAATTTTCATTCAAGCACTTTATGTTATATCAGGTTGGGTCGGAGTCGCGGTTTATTGGATTGAGCGATTCCGACCCTTGACGTTAATTTGAGTTGGAGAGATATGGTGGCAGACTTTAACGGCTTTCCTAAAGATTGCATCCCCTATTTAAAGGCGCTACGCAGCCACAATGAGCGCGACTGGTTTAATGAGCATAAAGATCGTTATGAGTCATCGGTGCGTGAACCCGCTCTGGCCTTTATCGAGACGATGGGGCCAAAGTTGACCAAAGTCTCTCCCCACTTCAGGGCTATCCCGAAGAAGGTGGGGGGCTCACTGATGCGGGTCTATCGAGATATCCGTTTTGGTAAGGATAAAACACCCTTTAAGACCAATATCGGCATCCAGTTTCGGCATGAGCTGGGTAAAGATGTGCATGCCCCCGGCTTCTATCTGCATATTGAACCTGGAGACTGTTTTCTGGGAGTAGGGCTGTGGCGTCCTGAGTCTAAGCAGTTACTAAAAATTCGTGACTTTATTATCGACAATCCCAATGGCTGGAAGCAGGCTATCGCCTACCGTCCATTTAAGAGCAATTATGAGCTGGTGGGGGAGTCGCTTAAACGTCCGCCACGCGGCTATCCCGCTGAACATGAGTTGATTGAAGACCTTAAACGAAAGGACTTTATTGCGCTGATGCGGTTTGATGAGGCGTTGATTCAGGACAGAAAATTTATCGATTTTGTGGTGAAGCACTACAAGCAGGCGGATCTGTTTATGCACTATCTGTGTGATGCTGTTGGCGTCAATTACCGACTGGAATAGCTCAGATCGGAGTCGTCCGATATCAGGCTGAGAGATTAAATTGGCATTGGTGTCCGGATTGATTCCAATGCCAGGTTTATGGCGACTCCGACCCTTGGTTGTTTCCAATGAGCAGAGATTTTCTCTCTCACCGAGTGGTCGACTCCTCTATAATGGTCTGCAAGAGATTAATTAAGCAATTTGACCCTAATGGTGAGCAGATATGATCAGTGATGAAGAGTTTGAAGCAGAGCGTACAAAGTTAATTAACAAACGTGATGAGCTACGCGCCCGCATCGATAAGATTGAGGCCGATTACCGTGAGGGTCTGGATGCTGACTCGGAAGAGCGTGCACAACAGTTAGAGAATGCTGAGGTGCTGGAAGGGATTGCCAAGGCGGCATCAGAAGAGCTGCAACGCATCGACAAGGTGCTGGAAGAGATGGGTTAGTTCCCGGTTATTTATCACATTAATGCGTCACTACCTATCCACCAATATCGACTCACAGGTTAACTGGAGTCCCGAATTTTATCGGCAGACGCCGATGTATGAGCCATTGCAGCAACTGCTTGGATCTTTTGCCGATTTTAATGAGTGGCCCGGTATTGATGATTACCAGCAGGTGCTGGAGGCCTGGCCCGAACCGATCATGACTCTCGGTGGCCAGGCGCTAAAGATTGTGAAGCAGGATGGTAAGCCCCACACCTTTGCTGAAACCTACGCCCCGCGGATCTATGCC
>JAPHSO010000325.1 GCA_026193675.1 Gammaproteobacteria bacterium
AAGGCTAGCGGGATTGTTCTTGGGGAAAATAAGCACTATCTGGTCACCAGTCGACTCGGTAAATTGATGCGCGAATTCAAGATCGACAGTTTTCGCGATCTACTAACAGCAATTCAATCACCTCGAAACAATCAAGTTCGCGAGGCGGTCGTTAATGCGATGACCACCAATGAAACACTCTGGTTTCGTGATGGTTATCCTTTTGAAATGCTCAAAAAAACCATCTTCCCCGAGCTTTCTCAAAAACGCCCTACGCAACTCAAAATATGGTCTGCGGCGAGCTCTTCTGGACAGGAGGCCTACTCCATCAGTATGACGATTCAGGAGTACCTCACCACCAATCCTGGAGCACTCCCCTCTAATATCCAGATTATTGGAACCGATATTTCAAGCTCGATTCTTGCCGAAGCCAATGCAGGAGTTTATGACAAGCTCTCCCTGATCCGCGGTATTTCAGAAGAGCGAAAGAAACGTTTTTTTACCCCGAAGGGCGAACAATGGGAGATCCGTCCTGAGATAAAAAAAGGGGTGTCATTTAGAGAGACCAACCTAGCCAATAGCTTTACCGGGCTGGGGCAATTTGACCTGGTCTTCTGTCGCAATGTCCTAATCTACTTCTCGGCAGAATTGAAGAAAGATATTCTCAACCGTATTGCCAAGACGATGAATAAAGGGGGGTACCTCTTCTTAGGAGGGTCTGAATCACCCACCTCCTATTGCAATGCTTTTGAGATGGTACGTACCCCACAAGGTGTGGTGTATCGTGTGAAGGATGAATTCGCGGCGGCCTCTTCGATATTTAATCGATAGAGTTAAGACTAAGCTTTACGCCAGGTCGTTCCTCCAGCGCCATCCTCTAGAACAACACCCATTGACTGTAACTCATCTCGAACTCGATCAGACTCTGCCCAATCTTTATTCGCTCGCGCCCGGTTACGGGCAGCGATCAGCGCCTCAATCTGTTCGGCATCATCCTGCTCTCCCTGCAGGAAACTGAGCGGTTCACCCTGCAACAGTCCCAACAGCTCTCCCAGTCGCACCAATAATCCAGCAGCCTCAGATGCACCAACAGAATCACTATCACGCATGCGATTGACCTCATGAGCAACCTCAAACAGCAGGGCTAAAGCTTCAGGGGTGTTGAAGTCATCATCCATCACCTTAAAGAAGCGCTCTACACGAGGATTTTCAGGCGATAGGGCCACATCTGCAGGCTCGATGCCGTTAAGTGCGGTATAAAGCTTGGTAAGCGCCGCCCTGGCGTTATCCAGATGGGTATCAGAGTAGTTGAGCGGGCTTCGATAATGGCTTGTTAAAATGAAGTAACGAATCACTTCGGGGTCATACTTCTCCATCACTTCACGAATAGTAAAGAAGTTCCCCAGCGACTTAGACATCTTCTCGTCATCTATGCGAACAAAACCGTTGTGCATCCAGTAGTTAACAAATTTACAACCGGTCGCCGCCTCAGACTGAGCAATTTCGTTTTCATGGTGCGGGAACTGCAGATCAAGCCCTCCTCCATGGATATCAAAGTGATCCCCTAAACAGTGCGTCGACATCGCAGAACACTCAATGTGCCAGCCAGGACGCCCTTTACCCCAGGGTGAGTCCCAGCTGGGCTCTTCTGGCTTAGCCGCTTTCCACAATACAAAATCGAATGGATTACGTTTCGATTGATCGACAGCTACACGCTCTCCAGCCTGAAGATCATCAAGATCTTTGCCAGAGAGTTGGCCATAGTTTTCAAATTTTTCTACCGCATAGTAGACATCGCCATTATCTGCTGGATAGGCGAATCCCTTTTCGACCAGTCGCTCAATCATGGTGATGATTTCAGCCATATGCATCGTAGCGCGTGGCTCCTCATTGGGTGGGATCACCCCAAGCTGCTCACTATCCTCATGCATCAGCTCAATAAATCGGTGAGTTAAAGTCTCAAAAGACTCACCATTTTCGTTAGCACGGGCGATGATCTTGTCATCAATGTCGGTGACATTACGTACGTAATGGACATGCTCATGGCCATAGACCTGACAGAGATAGCGGTAGATGACATCAAATACCACCAGCACACGGGCGTGGCCAATATGACAATAATCATAGACCGTCATACCGCAGACATAGAGGCCGACCCTCTGTGCATCGATCGGCACAAAAAGTTCCTTTTGATTGGTCAGATTGTTATGGACGCTCAGTTGGTGGTCAAAACTCATTCTATAATTCCAGATTTCGAAAATTTACAGTAAATTTTGCCCGCTATTCTACACTGACACGCGTTACTGTTCCCCTCTTTCCGCTCATTTTAAAGGTTCCCCTTCCCCCTGGTCGTTAGAGTGATTATCATTCACCCTTCATTAAATACAGGGCAGATCAATGCAAAAACTGAAGTACCTTATTGCCATCCCCCTACTGCTGTTGTCGACCTATGTCATCTCAGCGGAAGAGGAGACCAAATCTCCAGCCAACCCACAAGTCCTGCTTGAGACAAGTGCCGGTGAGATCACCCTTGAGCTCTATCCTGAGAAGGCCCCCAAGTCAGTTGCTAACTTCCTGAATTATGTTGAGGATGGCTTCTACAACAACACCATCTTTCACCGAGTTATCGATGACTTTATGATCCAGGGGGGTGGTTTTACAACCGATTACAAAAAGAAGAGCACCTACGCCCCGATTATGAACGAGGCTGACAATAGACTTCGTAATACTGTAGGAACCATTGCGATGGCCCGTACCAGTGATCCCCACTCTGCCACAGCTCAGTTTTTTATTAATGTGAAAAATAACAGCTTCCTCGATTTCCGTGAGAAGCGTGTCCGTGCCTGGGGCTATGCCGTGTTTGGGCGAGTCATCAAAGGGATGGATGTTGTTGCCAAAATTAAAGGTACACCAACCGGTGCTGGTGGCCCATTTGGCCAAAATGTTCCAAAAACACAAATTGTTATTAATAAAGTCACCCTTATCACAGCAAAAGATTCAGGAGAAAAAACCAATGATTAAACTTAACACCAACTTCGGAACCATCACCCTGGAGCTAAATGCTGAAAAGGCACCCAACACCGTCGCAAACTTTGAAAATTATGTAAAAGAGGGCCACTACAACGGCACTATCTTTCACCGTGTCATTAATGGCTTCATGATTCAGGGTGGTGGCATGGAGCCGGGAATGGTCGAAAAGCCGACCAATGACCCTGTTGAAAATGAGGCCGATAACGGCCTGAAAAATGAGCGTGGTACGATTGCTATGGCTCGCACTATGGAGCCCCACTCCGCCTCTGCACAGTTTTTCATCAACGTGAATGACAACGGCTTCCTCAACCACAGCGCCAAGACCTCTGACGGTTGGGGCTACTGTGTATTTGGAAAAGTTGTTGATGGTATGGACGTTGTAGACAAAATCAAAGATGTTGCAACCGGTAATAACGGTTATCACCAGGATGTACCTGTAAACGACGTTATCATTGAGTCGGCTGAGATCGAGGAGTAACAATCCTCTTGCCGACAATCGGGTTTATATCCGACCTTCATCTAACGGAGGAACAGCCTGAACGCATTGCGCTGTTTCTCCGTTTTCTTGAGCAATGCAGTCCCAAGTTAGAGCAACTCTATATTCTTGGGGATCTATTTGAGATATGGTTGGGCGACGATCTATATCCACCAGCCTATCAGCCTGTTCTAGATGGACTAAAACAGGCATCAAACAGCCTCACAATTTTTGTCATGCACGGCAATCGTGATTTTTTGATGGCACGGCAGTTTGAAAAGTTAACTGGCTGCAAAATCATTGAAGAGCCGTTTATCCTCAATCTTGAGGGAAAATCCACACTATTGATGCATGGCGATCTGCTCTGTACCGATGACCAGGATTATCTGAAAATGCGCGAACTACTTCGTTCGCCTGAGTGGATTGAGTCCTTTCTGAGTCAATCTTCACAGCAACGGATTGAAACGGCAAAAGGGTTACGCCAAAAGAGCCAAACGGCTATTCAGCTTAAAGACAGTGAAATTATGGATGCCAATACCGATGAGGTGATTGAGTATTTTGAACGCTATCAGGTTGAACAGATTATCCATGGACACACCCATCGAACAGCCACCCATAACCACACCTTACCATCGGGTGAACAGACTATCCGTTATGTACTGGATGAGTGGCACGACCTATATGGTCAGCTCCTGATATCAGATCAGAATGGTCTACACTTCGAGAAGATTCAATCTTAGAAGCTTTTCAAGAGTTGACCTGTTTCACACCTGTCTAATTTGCTGAATAGCGCTCATACCCATCAGGCAGCTCAAATAGTTTAGCGTCAACTTGTTCATCAACGACATAATCAATAAGAATCATTCCCCTTCCAGCCTCTTGCTGATTCTGAACCGGCAGACCAAATTCTAAAAACCATTCAGGGGAAAATGTGTTTAATGCCAGATCACATCCAGAATGCTGATCGGCCGGTATATACGGCAGTGTTGCCGCATGTTCACCCGCCAGCACCTTGCGAAACTCTCGCCACGCTTTGACCATATCTGGTAATAACCCACTCACACTAACAACACTCTGACAGAGCTCACCATTAACTGACATCAGATGCTGCTGAGGGGCAACACCGGCAACTTTAGGAGCATCCGAC
>JAPHSO010000037.1 GCA_026193675.1 Gammaproteobacteria bacterium
CTCATATCTATTTTCTCCAGCAATCATCTTTTATTTATTACAAAAAAACGAAACCTTTCATACCCATGCTGGGCATAAACCATTTCGTCATACTATTTCGATATTTGATGGTTACCATTATTCTGTCACATGTATTTCATACGGGGAACTCATCCACATAAAATTAATTAGCAACCGGGACACCTTTTGCGATGAAAAAAAAAGGGCATACCAACCGGTATGCCCTTAAATATTTATTATTGTTTTATTATTAAATATTATTTCATCAGCGCTTTTAGCTGCTTATCAACAACCTTTTTAGGGAGTGGAATATAGCCATCTTTAACCACAACCTGCTGACCGCTCTTTGACAGAACCATCTTCACAAACTCACGCTCAAGAGGTGCAAGTGGCTGATTAGGACGCTTATTAACATAGACGTAGAGGTAGCGGCTAAGAGGATATTTTCCATTCAGAGCATTCTCTGAAGTTGCAGCAACAAATGGCTTTCCTGACTTCTTAGTCAATGCAACCGCCTTAACACCAGAGGTCTTATAACCGATACCCGAGTAACCGATACCGTTAATTGAGCTAGAGACAGACTGTACAACTGAGGCAGAACCGGGCTGCTCATTCACGCTGTTCTTGTAGTCACCCTTACAGAGAGCCTTCTTCTTGAAGTAACCATAGGTACCCGATACCGAGTTACGACCATAGATCTGGATCTTTTGCTTGCCGAGGTTACCCTTAACACCAATATCGCTCCAGCTTGTTGCATCGCTCTTGGCGCCACACTTGCGGGTTGCAGAGAAGATGGCATCTACTTCAGGGATTGTGAGTCCCTTAATCGGGTTATCTTTATGTACGAATACCGCCAGGGCATCAATCGCAACTGGGATTGCAGTTGGCTTGTAACCGAACTTACGCTCAAATGCCTCAAGCTCTTTGTTCTTCATCTTACGGCTCATAGGACCAACATTTGAAGTTCCCTCAGTCAGTGCTGGAGGAGCAGTAGAAGAGCCGGCAGCCTGAATCTGGATGTTAACGTTAGGATAGGTACGCTTGAACTCTTCGGCCCATAGGGTCATCAGGTTTGCCAACGTATCGGAACCAACGCTTGAAAGGTTGCCTGAAACACCACTCGCCTTTTGGTAGGTATCAAGATTGGGATCCACCATTGCAGCAGCCTGTGCCTGTAGTGAAATCAGTGCAGTAGAAGCCAGTAGAGCACCGGCAACAAACATAGATGACAGTCGCATCTTCTCTTCCTCAGTTATTAAAAGTGGGGCAATTGTGCAGTAGTAAGATGACAGTTGTGTGAAAACAATATGACAGTTTTATTAAACTGCGACTCTTTTTTCGGCATTGATAACCTGATCGGGATCAAACTGGCAGCTAAATCTACTGCCCACATTGAGACGACTCTCAACCTTGAGTTGTGCATTGTGACGATTAAGCACATGTTTGACGATTGCCAGGCCAAGACCTGTTCCGCCCATATCACGAGAACGGCCCACATCAACCCGATAGAAGCGCTCCGTAATACGATTCAAATGTTGCGGCGGAATTCCGATACCACTGTCGACAACACTAAGGGTCGCACCGCAGTTGTCATTCTGACGCCATGTTATCTGGATCTTTCCATCTGCGGGGGTATATCGAATCGCATTGGTAAACAGGTTATTAAAAGCGCTGTAGAGTTCACGCTCATTGCCAAGCAGTCGGAGCTCATCATCAAGCTCAAGTTCAACCTGAATCCCCTTTTCATCGGCAAGGGGCTGTCCGCCATTGACGATCTCTTTGATCAACGATGAGACTACAACCTGCTGTAGTTCCCGCTGCTCCTGACGACGCTCAACTTTTGACAACAGTAACAGGTCATCGATCAGATTCTCCATACGGCCACTCTGTTGCGCCATCATTTCAACTGAGTCGATCCAGGCTTCAAGATCAGGATCCTGTGAATCTATCATCGTCTCAATAAACCCACGAATCACTGTGAGCGGTGTACGCATCTCATGTGACACGTTTGCCACAAAGTCGCGCCGCATCTGTTCCAGTTGCTGTTGCTGGCTCACATCACGGGCAATAAGCAGTGATTGATTCTGCGCCAATGGAATATGCCAAACCTGTAGGGAGATATTTTCATCAATCGGCGACGGGATATTAAAACCGGCCTCCCCCGCCTCTGTGTTGAACTGCTGCAGAAAGAGCGGGTGACGAAGCAGGTTGCCAATGCGTTGACCGGAATCGGTTGAACGATGTAAACCTAGCAGCTGTTTTGCCGCCTGATTAAACCAGACGATGGTTCCATTCTCACCCAGCAGCACTGCGGCATCGGGCAGTGCGGAGGTCATCTCCTGGAAACGTCCAACCATCTGCGCCAGACGTTTTTTGCGACGGTGGTGACTCTGCTGACGACGATGGAGCATATGGAAGATCTCACCCCACATACCTCTCGCCTCAGGTGGCGGAGCATTACGCCCCTTCTGTAACCAGCCTAGCAGTTTGCGCTGGTAAAAAAGGTTCCACCCCACCAACAGCAAAAGCGTAATCACCAATGTCCAGGCAATCTCTCCCGCTATGAGTCCAACGAAGAGGCCGGCGATTATGATGAAGATGACCGTTTCCATATCTATCGATTATTTCGTGTTGGCCGAGAAACGGTAACCGCTACCACGTACAGTCTGCAGATAACCATCCACCGAAAATGGCTCAAGCGCCTTGCGTAGACGACGGATATGGACATCAACGGTTCGCTCTTCGATAAAGCTTCCGCGACTCCATACCCTGTCGAGAAGCTGATTGCGACTAAAGACCTTTTCGGAGTTGTTCATAAAAAATCGCAACAATTTAAATTCGGTCGGCCCCAGTTCAAGTAGCTGACTGTCGATGGTGACACGATGGCTGCTGGCATCCAGTTTTAACAGGCCATGTTCTATGATCCCATCCGCTTCAGCCGGATTACTTCGACGCAGTACCGCATTGATTCGTGCAATCAACTCACGGGGAGAGAAGGGCTTGGTCACATAGTCATCAACCCCTAAATCGAGCCCTTTGACCCGATCACCCTCTTCCACTTTGGCGGTGAGCATGATGATCGGCAGATCTTTGGTCACCTCATCCCTGCGCAACTTTTGAACCAGCTCGATACCACTCAAATTGGGCATCATCCAGTCGAGCAGCATCAGATCAGGCATTGAATCGGCCACCATATTGAGCGCCTCACTACCATCACCAGCCTCCTCAACCTCAAATCCATGGCGAACCAGAGCCTGCCTTAGCATCATGCGGATCGGCGCCTCATCATCAACAACCAGAATCTTTATTGTGTTCATCGTTCCAGGTATCCCACCAGGGTTCCTTCAATTAACAAGATCGCCTATTTAACGCGATTAATGTTACAGCCTTGTGACAGGAGAATATGCGCTCGCCCTTCTCAATAAAATCTTTTTATTTACCTCGCCCTTGTAATCACCCCGTTTACACTCTATACCTAGCTAAGAATCATTCTCATTAAGCCCTGCGGTTAGTGGGTCATTGGATGGAGTTGGTCATGACTGTAGATATTTTGATGCATATTAATGAGCCTCTGAGCGAGCATCAGCGGCGCAACCTGATGATCTCATTGGGAAATCGCCGCGGCGGATTGGAGTCTCATTTTCAGAGTCGTCATCCCCAACTGATGTTTATCGCCTATGATCGCCTCCGAACCCGTCCTCATGAGTTGTTGAGAATCACCTCAAGGGCCGGTTATCGCGCCCGTCTGGTCGCCTGAAAGACAACAAAGGCCACAAATGTGGCCTCTGTCGATTAAGGCAAATAGCCCGATAGTGCTCGGTTATAGCTGCGAGACATCACGCACCGCACCTCTGGCTGCAGAGGTGGTCATCGCCGCATAGGCTTTAAGCGCACTAGAGACGACACGCTCGCGACCAACCGGTTTCCAGCCATCCTTCCCTTTAGCATCCATCGCTGCACGACGGGCATCGAGCTCTCCATCACTTAGTGCAACACGGATGCTGCGGTTGGGGATGTCGATCTCAATGGTATCGCCCTCCTCAACCAGACCGATGGCACCACCTTCAGCAGCTTCAGGTGAGGCATGCCCGATAGATAGTCCCGAAGTCCCGCCAGAGAAACGACCATCGGTCAGCAGGGCACAGGCCTTACCCAGCCCCATCGATTTTAGATAGGTGGTGGGATAGAGCATCTCCTGCATACCGGGTCCTCCACGTGGCCCCTCATAACGGATGATCACCACATCTCCGGCATTGATCTTGCCGCCAAGGATCCCCTCAACAGCAGCGTCCTGAC
>JAPHSO010000226.1 GCA_026193675.1 Gammaproteobacteria bacterium
CTCCCCTCTTCAGACTTTGCTGCTGTAGCAGACTATTTTCAGAACTGCCAAGCAACCAGCCAATGACCAGCACCAGAACAATAATTAAAGATATTGGGAGGAGTGATTTCAATTTTTAATCGTCTCAAATTTATAGGGTGCGATGATAATACCCTGATCTGTTTCCAGCTGAATTTCCGCCTCCCAATCCATGCGATTACGAACGCAGATTGGCAAAGTTACTGTGGCCCGATAGCTTCCATCCTGGTGTCTTGAAAAAATATAACGGTTAATCCCCATATTCATTCCAACACCATTAAACTGGGCAACAACTCTATTAGCCTCTATCTGCTCGAGATCGACCCGGACATCAAGCGGCTTCATCACTTCAACAGGTTGGGGAGAGATGGTGAGCTGCACTGTTGCACCGCTATTCAGTTGAACCCGACAGGGAAACGCAGTTAGCTGGCACTCTGGGTTAAGTTTTGCGCTCTCAATGACGACCTGCTTCTGCTGGAAAAACTGAATATAGCTCAGTAACACCACAACAGCGATCAGTAGTATCGCAACAACTATCCATAGAATTCTATCCTGCTTCATCATGAGAAGATCATCTCACATATCACCTGCTAAGGGAGATCAGAACGTAAGAATAGACGGTAACCGATCCAGCCACTCAACGTACCTATACCGACAGGATATAGCAGTGACCAGATGAGGTATCCGGTCTCACCGAAATTATCCAGAATCAGGTAGGCAGATGGCCCAAGTAGCACCAATTGTGCGTCAAATAACAACATTGCGGCAGTACGGAACACCTGCAAAGGATTGGCTAAGGCAATAGCAACCACCGCGTCTGGTGATATCGATTCACGAATCATCACTCCCAGCAGAATCAGGTCAAGGAAGAGAATCAGCGCCAACCAGACGATAAACGCCGCTCCCTGAGCCACATCAGCCGATCGTGCCATTGTCGATATCAACATACCGATTCCGAGAAAGCACCAGCTTAAAGAGAACAGTAGCCCTGAGTAGTATAGGAAAATTTTCCAGGGCACATCTGCGCCATTTACCATACCCCAAATGATAGCCCCAACCAGAGCTAGAAACACCGGGAGGAAGACCACGACAAATCGACCAACCATTTTTCCCCAAAACCATGAACCCAGAGTGATGGGTAGTGAGAGAAGATACTCAAAAACTCCCGCCTCCCTGTCACCGGCCACAGAACGTACGGTGGTAATCAGAATAAATATCGGCAATATCGCCATCGACAGTTGGATATAGGTGATCATCAAGCGTGTGATGCCGGTAAATCCCATAATCCGTGATTCGGTCAGACCAAAGAGAAATAGCAAAACCACAATGCCACCAAAAATGGCGCTATAGATTAGAAACCAGCGCGCTCTTAATGACTCAAGGATGTCGGTATAGGCCGTCAACAACAGATGTTTCATTTACTGCCCCTCCACCCTTTCAAGCCCGTCTTTAATATGCGTTCCATGTTGATTGTAGGTCGCCTCAACTTCAAAAATATGTAATTTGGCCTCTGCATAGGAGAGGCTTGTCTCAATAGGAGCCTGGTTCTGTGCACCGAGGCCATACTCCATCGGCGTCATCTGTCGCTTAATGTAGAAGGCGCTGCGCGCATCAATCCACTCACCATTTCGATGATCAGAAGCCCAAATCTCCGTCGTATCCGCATCACGCCACGGCTTGTCCTCCAGCCAGATCACGGCACAGCCAATATCATCAAACATGCGCACCCGGGAACGGTTTTGAGCATCACTATATCTAATCTGGGCGGCATGCTTGCGATCACTGAGAATCATCCGACAACGCTCACAGATATCTCGATCCCAATGAACCTCGACAGGACCTGTTGTCGGTTCACTACACCCGATCAATAGCCAACCCATGAACAGTGTGATAAGCAGAGTTCTCATCGAGACTCCTCGTCCATTGAGATGCTTTTAAGTAGGGCGGTATAACGCGAGATGAATCCGATAAACCGCAAACGGTCAGGACCGGCAACAATGCCTTGCCAGACAGTCCCATCTGAAGCACTGGAAAATCCCCAATCCCCTACCGCCTTATTAAAAGCGGGTTCAGGACGCTTAAGCTCAATCCGACAGTGAAGATTGCTATCGATATCGACATCATCTGCCACATGATCATCTAGTACCACCTTCCCTTGATCCATCTCAATCACGCGGTTAACCAGTGCGGCAACCTCATCAAGTCTGTGGCTGGAGATAATCATTGCCGAGTGTTCCTGCTTCTCTGCCAACAGCGAAAAGAAGACGTGACGTGCCTCTGGGTCTAGATTGGCGGCCGGTTCATCCATAATCAGGATATCGCTCTCTCGCCCCAGAGCAATACCAATCAGCAGTTTCTGTTTCTGTCCACCGGAGAGCTTCACAAAGGGCTGTTTTCTAATCCGTGCGGGATCTAGCCCCATGCGTTCGATAACCCCCTCCATCTGTGCAGGATCTGAGTCACACAACGATGCAGCAAAGTTAATGAGCTGGCCCACAGGCATTCTCAGTGGTGGCGGGAGCTGTGGAACGAAGCCGATATGTTTAAGCACCTCTCGTCTTGCATCACGTGGAGAGATACCACCGACGGTGACTGAGCCGTCAAAGGTGTATTCACCAAGAAGGCAGCGGATGAGTGTTGTCTTGCCGGCGCCGTTAGAACCGATCAGTGCCACCCGATCACCCACACCAATATTCAAATCGATATTGTCGAGGACGGTATGACGCTTAAATCGTTTGGTTAACTGCTCAAATTGAATCATGAATTTAATATCACTTTTATCGACTAAAGGATCTTATCAAGACCTTTGAAGTTGTATCTTAATGAACCTGTAGGACAGACATCAATGCACATACCGCAACGGGTACAGTCAGCTCCAATTGGCACTTCAACGTCTGTTGCCCGTCCCTTGATTATGGGCTCAAGAACATGGGGTACCAGGCAGACCTTACGACACTCGCCCTCATGATGACACCCCTCAATGGTGTATTTCACCCGCAATGGAGAAATCTGCCCAACCAGACCATAGGTCAATCCAATTGGGCAGGCATAGCGGCACCAGAAGCGACGCGAGTAGAGTAGCTCAATCAATAGAATAAAGACGACCCAAATCAGAATTAGGCTAGGACCATAAATGAGGGCTCTGCTTAAAATTCCAGTGGGCGAGATAGTCTCGTAGACGGTATACCCTGTTACCAGCGCAAGTAGGGCAAAGATGAGGTAGAGCACGGTACGTGTTCCACGATGGAATTCGTGATTTTTCACCCAACCCTTTGCAACAAACCTGAGATGGAGCCACTCGGTCCACTCTGACAACAGATGGTAGGGACAGACCCAGGAGCAGAAGGTTCTTCCACCCAACAGGAACCATAGGATAAAGATGGTCACCGTACCGATCACCAGATTGATCAGCATATGTTTATAGGCCAAAGTGACCTGCAGGGCCGAGTTGAGATCGGCCATATGAAAACCGAAGAAGCGTGATGCGGTTAAGGCACCTTCCAACATCTGAATATCAAAATAGAACGAGACAACAAACAACAGGTTAACCGAGATTAGCGTGATCCAGCGACGTCTCAACCATTTCTTACTGTCATGGTCGGCATGCTCTTTTTGTACCGCCTCACGATCATATTTCTCACCCTTTTTTCTAAAATGGATGACTTTGGCCTCAGGACTCTTATCCTCCTCTGTCGGTCTTGTTGGATCACGACCAAGCAGTTGCATCAGGGACTCTTTGAAGTAATTCATATCACTTTGCCTCCCGCATCGCTATTGGGTGCGGCGAATCCATAATTGATTCCATATCGATCACTATCGCTGCCGGCTCTGTAGGACAGACCATTTCGCATGCCCCACACCCGACACAACCGTCAAGTATGGTCGGTTCCATCCGCATAATGCCATCACTACTTTCCATGGGGCGTAGTTCAATTGCATGTTGGGGAGGACACTGATTGGTATCTCCTGATGGAGGCTTGCCAGAATCACACTGAGCGATTCGTATCTCTATAGGACAGTGGATGACACAGAGATCACAGATCTCCAGATCAAAGTCACGGTCACGAACAGGAATCGGATTCCAGCGATCAATTTCGTTATATCTAAACTTTCCGGTAAATCCTGGATCTCGGACCTTACCTTTAAACCCCTGGCCCTGCATGGCAAGACAGAGTTTCGGCTTATCAATACGAGCCATGCCAATGTGAACCTGATGGGGATAGTCGGTATCGTGTGAAAGTGCACCTGTTGGACATGCAAGTACACATTGCAAACCATCACAGGAGAAGTCGCATCCCTGAACTCTGGCATCCATATAGGCTGCGCCCACCCCCATGCCATCTTCAATATCACCCAGTACAATTGCCTCTACTGGACAGACCTGAACACACTGTCCACATTTAATACATGAGGCGAGATACTCCTGCTCTTTGAGTGCACCCGGTGGGCGCAGTCTGGGCATTGATTGGGTCAGAACCGGATAGAATCCCACCAGGGAGCTTCCGACAACCAATGCCCCCAGACCGATTGAGCGCAGAAAACGACGCCGGGCCTTCTCTGCGAGTGGTTTACTTAACTTTTTCCTGCTCATGTTGTGCTCTCTGCTAACTGAGGCGCCTGATCACGTAATAGTAATTTAGGTTCACTAAAGGGCGCCAGTCGTTCAAGAAAATCAATGACCTCAAGGAAGATCGAGCCCATGAAAAATTGGGCCCTTGGTACATCCATCCAAAGGCGATCCGCATAGGCATAAAGCTCATAAGGGGTATCACCAGTACCATCACGGTCGAGATCAAATCCCTCATAATCATCCCAGTAGTTTCCCTGCCAGTCGTTCCGATTTGCACTACCACCACCGGAAACTACGACTTGAGAGATATTTCCCTTAAATTTATTTTCAAAAAACTGGTTTCCCTTCCAGTCATTGAGAAAACGAACCGCAATACCGTTAAAGGCGATCAGATTATTTTTCATCAAATTGGTGCTATCTGGATCATACGGTGATACATCAATATACATCCCGGTTGCACAGTAGAGAATCTGATTATTTTCTATTGTAATGTCAGAGGTCTCTTTAAATCCGATACCAACGCCAGCGGCACCTGTAGCTGATGCAATATAGTTATTACGAATCTGCAGACCATCGGAGTACATCAGGAAGATGCCGGTGTTGTTATTAAAGAAGTGATTATCTTCAACAATATTGAATTTCGAATACATAAAGTGCAGAGAGTAACGTCCACCTGAGACACTATTACCACGTATCACATTGTCTCCAGAGTACCAAACCACAAAATCTCGTGAATTGGTGATTTCGTTATCGATAATTTTATTATTAAAACTGTACCAGAGACGAATGGCATCTCCGCGCATTCCAATCTCAATCTTCTTTGAGCTAATCTTGTTCCGACGAATGATATTATTTTCGGCCTGACCCAGATCGATCCCAAACAGGGTTCCCTCAATGACATTATCTTTAATAACATTGAAGTTGCCACGAACCTGAACTGCAGAATCGATGTCATTGTGCGACTCACCAGAATTGATAATGTGCAAATTGCGAACGCTGGCACCATCAGTATCGAGGTAAATGACCGAACCCTTACCTCCACCATCGATTGTCACCCCGTTTTTGCCATCAAGCGTGATCGCCTCATCGATAATGACAGGGCCGGCATAGACTCCTGCCGGTGGGATGATAATGTCGCCCTTACTCGCGGCATCGATAAATGGCTGTAGTGGCTTCAGCTCCTCAGCAGATAGTGAGGAGACCAGGAGAAGCAACAGTGAGAGAACCGCAACAGTATTCCAATGATTTGAAGGCCTGGCCACTCTACTCATATGGGGAAACAATATTTTTCAGCTCTGGCTTCAACCTTCTTTAGGGGTGAACTGTTTGCGCCTGACAAGTGCCGCTGCTGCAAGCAGGAATGAGGCGAGCATCATGAGACCGAAACCGATATCTGGATATGAGTGAGTTGTAAACTGGGCCACCTTACCCTGACCAAACACCGTTGGCATAAATGGCTTAACGGTAAATGCACCCATCTCATTGAGGCTATGACCAAACCACCAGAGCCATGCCGAATATTCGATAAGAAAGAAGACTGGCAGTGCCATCGGCACTACAATTAATAGCCAGTAGAACAGTCCACCGTTACGACGAACCATCACGACCAGGAACAACATCGCTGCCGCGATCCCCCAAAAGACGACCGTCATCGCCAACTTAAGGGTTTCAACCATCGGAATGATCTCATCAGGATTATTAAAGTAACGGCTCAGACTCTTCTCGTAGTGCCACGCCATCACCTGGTTTCCACTTCCATTCCACTCGCTATGTTCTGTGTGGCTGTACTGTCCTTGCCCTTTGCTATAGGTGATCTTGATCGACTCAATCAGTCGTTCCTTATCGCTCATTTCAACAGCCACCTCTTCCGGCTCGGTTGACTCGACCTCTATTCCAGACTCTTCCAGCTCCTTCTTAATACGACTTAACCATGAGGAGCCCACATCCATAGACGTCGATCCGGCCTCCTTATCACTGGCATCCTGATCTAGAGAGTTGACCATCGCGAAAATATAACCCTCATTTTCCAACGAAATGCCATCATCGCCATAAAAGGTGAGATACATCCATAAGAATATGGCGGCAAAACCTCCCGCCAGAATAACGCTACGTACTTTGGGATTAACGCAGATAAAGCCAATCAGCATAACTGCCAGGAATGCGACCAGAAATTGTGAAAATGCCCTTTCAACTGGCCCGCCAGCTGCAATCGGATACATGCCGACATAGTGATTGATGGTATCCATCTCATGGACACAGTCGAGCGCCTCGTCCTCGACAATCTCTACCTTATCAATCTTCTTACAGCCATTAAACACACCATTCATATGGAATTGAATCCGTACGCCATCAGGAAATGCCTCAGGCGGATAGTTTGGTGCGGTTAACGAAACCCACCAAATGGGGGATGAGTAGATAATTGCCATCAAGATAACTGCAGCAGTAACCAGTCCTCCGACAATGAAGGTCTGTTTGGATAGTGGATTTGTGCTCATAAGAAGATTCTCTTGAGAGAAGAGTTTTCAGGAATGTAATAAAAATTTATCGTTTTTACACTCTGTTAAAACAAAATATAAATACGATAAACAGCTAGAGTCTACATCCACCGGAATGGTGGATGTAGAGCTATACTGCGATTAATCGAAGTCGGGGTTCAACCAATCTTTTGAAGGTGCTAAATCCTTCTTGGGTACAGGGATACGCGAAACATAGTTAATCACCATCTGCATATCTTTATCCGTAAATGCCTTGATTTGCTCTACCATGTCAGGATTGGCGTTACGGCGCTTACCGTCACGAATCCACTCAAACTGGCGCAGCATATACTTGTAGTGCTGTCCCTGAATACGGGGATAGAACTTCTCCTCAATACCATAACCGTCTTTTTCATGGCACCTTACACAGTTGTCGGCATAGAGCTTCTC
>JAPHSO010000173.1 GCA_026193675.1 Gammaproteobacteria bacterium
CCTCTAGCCCATGTGCTCAATCAACTTGGGTCTCGGCATGTGCTGATCGTTCACTCTGAAGATGGCATGGATGAGATTAGCATCGGAGCCCCCACTCTCGTTGCCGAACTAAAAGATGGTGAGGTGAAAACTTACACCATTCAGCCCGAAGATTACGGCATGAGTCGTCACCCAATCACCGACCTGGCCGTCGACAGCGCCGAAGCGTCACTTAAAATGGTCAAGTCTGTTCTGAATGGTGAGAAGGGGCCCGCTACCGATATTGTTATCCTCAATGCCGGAGCTGCCATCTATGCCGCAGGGCTTGCTGATGATCTACAGCGGGGCGTTGAGAAGGCAGAGGCGGTGATCGCCTCTGGTGAAGCCGCTGCCAAACTTGATGCCCTCGTAAAACTTTCCAACAGCTTCTAAGAGTTATTGATGAGCAATACACCCGATATATTAAACAAAATCATCTCACGCAAGCTTGAGGAGATCGAGGCATGTCGTCAGCGAGTCTCTATCGAGGAGCTGAAGCAACAGATTGAAACTGCCTCCCCTGCTCGCGGCTTTGTCGATTCAATCAAGCGCAAAATATCTGAGGGTAAAGCGGCAGTCATCTCAGAGATCAAAAAGGCCTCACCCAGTAAGGGCGTTATTCGTGAAGATTTCCAACCTGCCGAGATTGCCGTCAGCTACGAAAAAGGTGGCGCAGCATGTCTTTCGGTTCTCACCGACATCGATTTCTTCCAGGGGGCAGACGAGTATCTTGTCGCTGCCCGATCGGCATGTTCTCTACCGGTGATTCGTAAAGATTTTATTATCGACGAGTATCAGGTCTATGAGGCGCGAGCGATGGGGGCAGATTGTATTCTGCTGATTGTTGCCGCCCTTGAAGATGAACAGATGCAGCACCTAGCTGAGCTGGCAACTGCGCTGGGAATGGATGTGCTGGTTGAGGTACATGATGAGGAGGAGCTACAACGTTCATTACCGCTGAACCTGCCTCTGGTCGGCATCAATAACCGTAACCTACGTACCTTTGAGACCTCGCTTGCAACCACAATCGACATGCTCAAGCAGATCCCTGAAGGGCGTATTGTGGTGACTGAGAGTGGTATCCATACTCAGCAAGATGTTGCACTGATGCGCAGCCATAATGTCGACACATTCCTTGTCGGTGAGGCCTTTATGCGTGCGGATGAGCCGGGCGAAAAACTGGCCGAACTGTTTAGCTAGCTCTTTTTCACCGTAATTTGGAAGAGTGCTCTATCGAGTACCAAAGACAACAACGGTCTTGCCATGGGCTGTAATCAAACCCTGCTCTTCCAGATTTTTTAGAACCCTGCCGGCCATCTCACGAGAACAACCGACAATCTTGCCGATCTCCTGACGGGTAATTTTAAGCTGCATACCATCAGGATGAGTCATCGCATCGGGCTGTTTGGTCAGATCCAGTAGCGTGGCTGCAATACGTCCGGTGACATCATGAAAGGCGAGATCTCCCACCTTGGCACTGGTTTTACGCAGGCGGGTCGCCATCTGTGCTGCAAGCTGGAAAAGCACTTCGGGATGGTCTGATGAAACCTGATGAAAGCGATCGTAACTGATCTCAGCAAGTTCACACTCTGTACGTGCATAGACGCGTGCGCTGCGCTTCTGAGTATCATCAAATAGAGCCATTTCGCCAAAGAAATCCCCTGGATTGAGATAGGCTAGAACAATCTCACGCTCTTCAGCCACCTCTTCAATCACCACCGCAACCGAGCCACTAACAATGTAGTAGAGAACATCAGGCTTTTCACCCATTGAGATGATGGTACTTTTTGCTGGGTAGCGATGACGGTGGCAAAAATTGAGAAAGCGTTCAATTGCCAGATTGGGTTGCGGTATTTCTATTCTCTGAATCACCGATTCTCCTCTTCACTTCTTCAATACAACTTATGACTGTTATACTCGCCCCTAATACTAACGGCAAGTGGAATAGAGGCAAATGAAGGCACGAATTGAGTGGGCAGGCGATGCCAAATTTGTTGGCGAATCTGGGAGTGGTCATCAGATAATAATGGATGGTCCGCCAGAGAGCGGTGGTAATAATGAGGGTGTCCGTCCAATGGAGATGGTGCTACTCGGCTTGGGTGGCTGCTCAAGTTTTGATGTCGTCCATATACTCAAAAAGCAGCGCCAGCACGTCACCGGCTGCTCTACCGAGCTCTCTGCAGAGCGGGCAGATAGCGAGCCCAAGGTATTCACCAAGATACACCTCCACTTTATCGTGAAGGGTCAGAAGTTACATCATAGTCGTGTCGAAAAGGCTGTTGAGCTATCTGCTGAGAAGTACTGCTCGGCTTCGATCATGCTTGCGCGTGGCGGCGTAGAGGTGACTCACGATTATGAGATTATCGAAGAGGCGGAGTAGTTCACACTCCCCTTTGAGCTGACTCCTCAACAACACGGCAGACTGCTGTGGTCAGCTTTACCAACTCATCCGGGTTGATGATAAATGGTGGCATCAGATAGATCAGTTTCCCAAACGGGCGAATCCAGACCCCTAGCTCAACAAAGCGTGGTTGCAACCAGGCCATATCGACCGGTCTGTCCATCTCAACCACACCGATCGCCCCTTTGACTCGTACATTCTTCACACCGGGCTGTTGGCTACACGGGGCCAACTCCTTCGCGAGCTGAGCCTCTATCGCAGCCACCTGTTGTTGCCACGGCGATTTCAATAGCAGATCAATCGAGGCGTTGGCGACACTACAGGCGAGGGGGTTCGCCATGAAAGTGGGTCCATGCATCAACACACCACTGCTATCCTCTGCAATGCCGTGAGCCACTCGTCTGTTGGTCAAGACCGCAGCCAGTGACATATAACCACCGGTTAGCGCCTTGCCGAGGCAGAGAATATCGGGAACCACTTCAGCCTGTTCATAGGCAAAAAGGGTACCCGTACGACCAAAGCCGGTGGCGATTTCATCCATAATTAGCAGTAGGTCAAACTGATCACAGAGCTCTCGCACCCTTTGCAAATAGGCTGGAGCATAGAAGCGCATTCCCCCTGCTCCCTGCACAAGCGGCTCAAGAATTACTGCGGCAATTTCGTTGTGGTGCTCCCGTATCAGATGCTCAATATCC
>JAPHSO010000207.1 GCA_026193675.1 Gammaproteobacteria bacterium
AGCTGTTTGAACAGGTTGATGTTCATGCCCTGGCTCATATCACCGGTGGTGGTCTACCCGAGAACCTGCCACGGGTACTGCCCGAGGGGACTCGTGCCATCATCGATTCCAAGAGCTGGGATCGTCCCGCTGTGTTCAACTGGCTACAGGAGCAGGGCAATATTGCCGATAGTGAAATGTATCGCACCTTTAACTGTGGCATCGGTATGGTTCTGGCCATCAGTGCTGCAGATAGCGACAGAGCCCTTGATGTGTTGCGCGCAGAGGGTGAATCACCCGTTGTTATTGGCACCATTGAGAGTGGCGCTAAGACCACTGAAGTGATCATCAACTAATCGCCTCCGAACCGATGGTTAAAATGCCTATTGTCGTCCTCATCTCTGGGGGCGGCACCAATCTACAGGCGATTATCGATGCCGCTGCCAGCGGAGAGCTGCCCGTCACCATCGAGGCGGTTGTTAGCGACAAGCCCAATGCCTATGGTCTGGAGCGGGCTCAAAAGGCGGGCATAAAAACCCTCACCCTTGAGTACAAGGGCTTTGAGAGCCGAGAGGCCTACGACGTGGCCCTGCAGCAACTTATCGAAGCGCAAAGTCCGCAACTGGTTGTTCTGGCCGGTTTTATGCGGATATTGAGTGCCCCATTTGTTGAACATTTTCTGGGAAGGATGATCAATATCCACCCATCGCTACTGCCTAAACACAGAGGGCTCAACACTCACCAGCGGGCGATTGATGCCGGAGATGGCGAGGCGGGCTGTACCGTTCACTTTGTGGTGCCCGAGATCGATGCAGGCCCAATGATCATTCAGGCACGTGTCCCCATTCATGACGGTGACAGTTCTGATGAGTTGGCTGCCCGAGTTCTCAAACAGGAACATCAGATATTTACCCGGGCCATCGACTGGTTTGCCAATTCACGTCTGAGATTGGTAGATGGTGACGCTCAACTGGATGGAAAAAATATCGAGATTTAGGGATTTGCACACCAATTGAGGAGTCGGTAGAATCCACTCCTTGCTCGAAAAGGCGGTCTAAATGGCTGCCTTTTCCATTTTTGTCATAACGAAATAAATACAGGTCTGGTTCATGAGCACTCCTCTAATGAACACATATGCGCGGCTCCCCGTCTCTTTTGTAAAGGGTGAGGCTGCAACACTCTGGGATAGTGAGGGTAAAAGTTACCTTGATGCGCTAGCGGGAATCGCTGTCTGCAATCTTGGACATGCCCATCCGGCTGTCACCGAGACCATCTGCTCTCAGTCTGCCAAGCTGGTACACACCTCTAACCTTTTTGGTATCCCCGCTCAGGAGCAGCTTGGCGCCGCACTGATTAAACAGAGTGGCATGGATAATGTCTTCTTCAGCAACTCCGGCGCTGAAGCCAACGAGGCGGCGATTAAACTTGCGCGACTCCATGGTCACAAGCAGGAGATCGAAAATCCCGCCATCATCGTCATGGAGAGCAGTTTCCACGGACGTACCATGGCCACCCTGACCGCAACCGGTAACCGCAAGGTACACGCAGGCTTTGAGCCGCTGGTACAGGGATTTGTACGGGTTCCCTATGATGATCTCGAATCGATTCAGACCATTGCCAAGCACAACAAGAATATTGTGGCGATTCTGGTAGAGCCGGTTCAGGGGGAAGGTGGTGTCAATGTTCCCGATGAGAACTATCTTAAAGGAATCCGTGAAATCTGCGATGCCAACAACTGGCTGATGATGCTCGATGAGATCCAGACCGGTATCGGCCGGACCGGCAAGATGTTTGCGTTCCAGCACAGCGATATCAAACCCGATGTGATGACGCTCGCTAAAGGTTTGGGGAACGGTTTTCCGATTGGCGCCTGTCTTGCACGGGGAGCTGCGGCTGAACTATTCCAGCCAGGAAATCATGGTACAACCTACGGTGGTAGCCCACTTGGCTGTAGCGTGGCTCACACAGTGGTGAACACCATTGTCGAGAACAACCTGATTCAACGCGCCGAAGAGCTCGGCCTGCGGATGGTAACCGAGTTTGAACTTGCCCTGGGTGACCAGGAGTTTGTAAAAGATATTCGTGGCCTCGGCATGATGATCGGTATTGAGCTGGATCGCCCCTGTGGTCAACTGGTGAAGATGGCCCTTGAAGCCGGATTGATCATTAACGTTACAGCAGATTCTGTCATCCGGTTACTGCCACCTCTGATTATTAGCGATGAAGAGGCTGAGCAGATTGTTCAAAAGGTGACTCAGCTCATCTTTGATTTTGTAGAACAGAGTGGAGAGTAGTCCATATGGCAATCCGTCACTTTCTTACATTAAGAGATCTATCATCTGATGAGCTGACCTCACTCACCAGACGTGCAGCTGAACTGCGTGAGATGCAGCATAAGGGTGAGCTATTCCAACCCTTCAAAGGCAAGGTGCTGGCGATGATCTTCGAAAAATCATCGACCCGTACCCGAGTCTCATTTGAGACCGGCATGGCGCAGTTTGGCGGCCATGCCCTGTTCCTGTCACCACGTGATACCCAGCTTGGACGCGGTGAGCCGCTACCCGATACCGCCAAGGTGATCTCGAGCATGGTCGATATCGTCATGATTCGCACCTTTGGACACGATCTGGTTGAGACCTTTGCCGCAAACTCATCGGTACCGGTTATTAATGCCCTGACCGATGGTTATCATCCCTGTCAGCTACTGGCCGATGTACAGACCTATGAACAGCACCGTGGCTCTATTGCCGGTAAGACGGTCACCTATGTCGGTGACGGCAACAACATGTGTCACTCCTATATCAATGCGGCTGTGCAGTTTGGCTTCCATCTCAATATCGCCTGTCCTGAAGGCTATGAACCTGATGCTGATATCCTCAAATCAGCGGGTGATTCAGTGAGCCTGATGCACGATACGCTGTCTGCATCGGAGGGTTCTGATCTGATCACCACCGATGTCTGGGCCAGCATGGGCCAGGAGGATGAACAGAAGAAGCGTGAGGCCGCCTTTGCCAACTTCCAGGTCAACGATAGGTTGATGTCTGCCGCTGACAAAGATGCGCTATTTATGCACTGTCTGCCGGCACACCGTGAAGAGGAGGTCGCCTCATCTGTTATTGATGGCTGCCAGAGTGTGGTTTGGGATCAGGCTGAAAATCGCCTGCATGCACAAAAAGCACTGCTCGAATTTTTACTCAATCAGTGACAAGTAACCCATTAGATGAGCCCTACCAGCACTGAACTCAGAGAAGCCGCTGCTGATGAGGTGGTGGTCGCCCGACAGGCGATCTATAACCCACAATTAGAGACCATCGGCTACGAGCTGCTGTTTCGTAGCGGCGATCAAAACTCAGCTCAATTCGACGATGGTGTTGCCGCAACTCAGACCTTGATCAATACCAGCTTTCTGGAGCTCGGTATTGAGCAGATCGTCGGCAGTGCGCTCGCATTTATCAATCTGCCCAGCAATTTTATCGAGCTGGTACATCACCTGCCTCAATCTCTGCAGCAATCGGTTCTCGAATTCCCCATCATCGAAGCCCCAACCTCTGAAACACTAACCCAGATAAATCAGCTTGTTGAGAATGGTCACACCATTGCAATTGATCACTTCTGCGGTGGTAATGCCGCACTGCCGCTACTAAAACTGGCCGACTATATTAAGGTCGATATTCAGGGTACTGAACAGAATAAATTGAGCGACATTGTTGCGATGGCCCACAACAATGGCTGCCAGGCGATCGCCCTCAAGGTGGAGAGCCACGATGAGTTTGAACTCTGCAAAGTGCTAGGGTTTGATGCCTTCCAGGGCTACTTCTTTAACCATCCCAATTTGGTTAAAAAATCGGTCAAAAGAAGTAATGCGGCGGTACTGCTGAAATTGATTGAGCGGATCAACGATCCCAAATCGACCATGGAGAATATCGAGCAGCTCATCGCTCAGGATGTATCTCTCTCCTATAAGCTGTTGCGCTATATCAACTGCGCCACCTTCGCACTACGCAGGGAGATCACCTCAATTCGAGATGCGATCAGCTATATCGGCCTGCTACAGATTCGTCAGTGGAGTACTCTGTTGGTGATCTCCAATGCGGCTGAGGGCAAACCCAGGGAGCTACTGGTCATCGCACTAATTCGCGCTCACATGTGCCAACATCTTGCTGAACAGAGCAAGACCCTCAATCCGGATGAGGCCTTCACTGTAGGACTATTTTCAGTGCTGGATGCGGTGATGGATATGTCGATGGAGGATCTTCTCGATCAACTCCCCTTCACTACAGCGATTAAATTGGCTCTCATCGAACAGTCTGGAGATATGGGTAGAATTCTTGCCGAGGTGATTCAATACGAAAAGGGTGAGTGGGACGACGTTGATCAGTTGATGTTCCCTATTGAGGATTATGCAAAGTGCTTTTTAGAGGCGATCTTCTTTTCTGAACAGCAGCTGGCCAGTCTGGAATAGGTAGATAGTAAATTCCTTGCATAAAAAAGGCCCTGTCTAACAACAGGGCCTTTTTCGTTACAGCGACAGACTAGCGATAACTGAACTTGTCATCCACCACGCTAACGCTCACCGTATCACCTGCACCGAAACGTCCGGCCAGGATCTCTTGAGCCAGTCCATTCTCGATCGATTGCTGAATCGCACGTTTTAGCGGACGGGCACCATAGACCGGATCAAATCCAGCATCGGCCAGCTTGTCGAGCGCCTCATCGGTGAGTTCCAGCTTAATATCTCTATCGGCCAGTCGAGCGCGAAGAATCTCAATCTGGAACTGGGCAATCCTGTGAATCTGTTTACGTCCCAGTGGATGGAACACCACCGACTCATCGACACGGTTGATAAACTCAGGACGGAAGTGCTGCCCAACAACCTCCATCACCGCACTCTTCATCTCCTCATAACGACTCTCATCTCCAGACATCTCCTGAATACGCTCTGAACCAAGGTTAGAAGTCATCACAATCACTGTGTTACGGAAATCGACTGTACGACCCTGTCCATCGGTGAGACGACCATCATCAAGCACCTGTAGCAGGATATTGAAGACATCGGGGTGTGCCTTCTCAATCTCATCCAGCAGGATCACTGAATAGGGCTTACGGCGAACCGCTTCGGTCAAATAGCCACCCTCTTCATATCCGACATAACCGGGAGGTGCTCCAACCAGACGAGCCACTGAGTGCTTTTCCATAAACTCCGACATGTCGATACGCACCATCGCATCTTCGGTATCGAACAGGAATTCCGCCAGCGCTTTACACAGCTCAGTCTTACCGACACCGGTGGGTCCAAGAAAGAGGAACGAGCCGTTGGGACGGTCGGGATCAGAGAGCCCTGCGCGGGAGCGACGAATCGCATCAGAGACCGCCTTCACCGCCTCATCCTGCCCTACGACACGCTGATGAATCTCATCCTCCATCTTGAGCAGTTTGTCACGCTCACCCTCCAGCATTTTGGAGATGGGGATACCGGTCCACTTTGAGATCACCTCGGCAATCTCCTCCTCCTGCACACTATTTCTGAGCAGTTGCATCTCCATCACCTTGCTCTGTTCGGCCATCTCAATCGACTTTTCCAGATCAGGGATACGGCCATACTGGATCTCTGACATACGTCCTAGATCACCGGCCCGGCGCGCGGTCTCCAGCTCAATACGAGCCCGATCCAGCTCCTCCTTAATGTGTTGGGTGCCCTGTAGCGCCGCCTTCTCCGATTTCCAGATCTCTTCAAAGTCGGAGTACTCCTTCTCAAGCTTCTCGACCTGAGCATCGAGATCTGCCAGACGACGCTTTGAGGCATCATCTGTCTCTTTGGCCAGAGCCACCCGCTCAATCTTGAGCTGGATCAGACGACGATCAAGGCGATCCATATCCTCTGGCATGGAGTCGATCTCCATACGAATTCTGGAGGCCGCCTCATCGATCAGATCGATCGCCTTATCGGGAAGTTGACGATCAGAGATGTAGCGGTGCGACAGTGTCGCCGCAGCAACAATGGCGGGATCGGTAATCTCAACTCCGTGATGCACCTCATACTTCTCTTTAAGGCCGCGCAGAATCGCAATGGTATCTTCTACCGTTGGCTCCTCAATCAGGACCTTCTGGAAACGGCGCTCAAGCGCAGCATCCTTTTCAATATATTTACGATATTCATCAAGGGTGGTGGCACCGATACAGTGCAGCTCACCACGGGCAAGGGCCGGCTTGAGCATATTGCCCGCGTCCATCGCACCTTCGGCCTTACCGGCACCCACCATGGTGTGGATCTCATCGATAAACAGGATGATCTGTCCCTCCTGCTTGGAAAGATCATTGAGAACCGCCTTCAGACGCTCTTCAAACTCACCCCGGAATTTGGCACCGGCAATCAGCGCTCCCATATCAAGTGAGAGCAGACGTTTATTTTTAATCCCCTCGGGCACCTCACCATTGATGATTCGTTGTGCCAGCCCTTCCGCAATCGCTGTTTTACCGACACCAGGTTCGCCAATGAGTACCGGATTGTTCTTGGTGCGACGTTGCAGCACCTGAATCGAACGACGGATCTCATCGTCTCGGCCAATCACCGGATCCAGTTTGCCCTGCTCTGCCCGCTCAGTGAGATCGATGGTATATTTTTCCAACGCCTGACGATGCTCTTCCGCATTGGGATCATCAACTTTTTGACCACCACGCATCGCCTCAATCGCATCGGCCAGTTTGCGCTTATCGGCACCGGCACCACGAAGAAGTTCACCCCACTTTCCATTGTCCTCGGCCACAGCCAGAATAAACAGCTCACTGGAGATGTATTCGTCTTTGCGATCCTGAGCCAGCTTATCGGTCTTATTCAACAGAGCCATCGTCTCATTAGAGACGTGAACCTCTCCAGAGCCGCCAGAGACACTGGCAAGACTGTTCAGCCCCTCGCTAATCTGCGAGCGTAGCGAGTTGACGTTAACACCTGCTGTGACCAACAGATGGCGTACAGCACTGCCATCCTGATCGAGAAGCGCTATTAATATATGTAGTGGCTCAATAAACTGATGATCCCGCCCAACAGCAAGACTTTGGGCATCGGCAAGTGCCGACTGGAACTTCGTTGTGAGCTTATCCATTCGCATGACAATATCCTCATCAATAATTTAATCGTTACGTGTAAAATTGGGCACAAATCGATAAATTCAAGCACAACATGTAGGGGCTATATCATCCTCTCAATATAGTCGGCGATCTGATGGTTGCACTCAGCGAGCTCTCGCTCTCCACACGCTATGGGAGAATATGACCTGAGACGGGCATGACTACGGTGCATCAGGGCAGCAAAAACAGTCCCCTCCCTGGCAATACCATCAATCCGTATTGGGACGATTGGACACTCAACCATCTGCGCCAGACGTACCGCACCCGGTTTAAGTTTACGATTCCGTTCACTATCGAGGCGGATGCCGCCATGGGGAAAAATGGCAATCACCTCCCCCTGCTCCAGTGCTCGGCGGGCCGCCCTAAATGCCTTCTCAGGTCGCCCTCTACGGTCAACAGGAATACAGCCTACCGCCTTGAACAACCACTTCAAACCAAAGCGGTTGTACTCCTCCTCAGCGATGAGAAAACGTAGGGGACGATGGCTGGCCGCAATGAGAAGAAAGGGATCGAGCCCCGAGAAGTGGTTTGCAACAACAATTGCCGCACCATGTTCAGGGAGAGTATTGATGTGCCCCTTAAGGCGATGGTATCGATAACAGATACGCGCGTTGAGCCTCGCCAAACGATTGAGCCAC
>JAPHSO010000013.1 GCA_026193675.1 Gammaproteobacteria bacterium
CCCTTAAGGCGATGGTATCGATAACAGATGCGCGCGTTGAGCCTCGCCAAACGATTGAGCCACACGCTGTTCCAGTCAGCGTGGCTCATTGCTCAATTTCGTTTTGGCGCACCATAATCTACTCAATCAGAGTAGCTCAACAGTGCAAAGGAGAGAACAGGTTGGAACTGATTCCTATTGATCATCCATTCTGAATTGATAGGAGAGTCCTCCAAGAACCTGTACCTTGTCGACCATCTGCTCACTTGCAGCAGCAGTCTCCTCAACCATCGCCGCATTTTGCTGAGTAATCTCATCCATTTGGGAAATTGCCTGATTAACCTGCTCAATGCCAGCTGCCTGCTCTTTACTGGCTGCCGCAATTTCAGTCATCAGATCTGAGACCTTCTTCACCCCACTAACGATCTCGTTGAGTGTCTCACCCGATTGATTAACCAGACTGGAACCCTGCTCAACCTTCGCAACCGATTCACCAATCAGATCTTTAATCTCTTTGGCCGCCTCTGCACTCCTTCCCGCCAGGGATCTCACCTCGCCTGCAACCACCGCAAATCCACGGCCCTGCTCACCCGCACGTGCCGCCTCTACAGCTGCATTGAGCGCCAACAGATTGGTCTGGAAGGCGATACCATCAATTACGCTGATAATATCGGCGATACGCCTGCTCGACTCACTAATCTCATCCATCGCAGCAATAGCACTGGTTACGACGACACCACCACTCTCAGCTAGCTCTTTATTCTCAACAACCAACAGATTGGCCTGGCGCGAATTGTCGGCATTTTGCTTAACGGTTGCGGTCAACTGCTCCATACTCGCGGCAGTCTCTTCCAGTGATGATGCCTGCTCTTCGGTACGAGACGAGAGATCCAGGCTGCCATTAGCCACCTCTTTGGCGGAACGCTCAAGCACCTCTGATGATTCACTCACACGTCCTATCGCGGTTCTCAGCTTGGACTGTGCAAATTGCAGTGCGTAACTCAGTTGTCCCACCTCATCTTTAAGACCGGTGTAGAGATATTGTGCCAGAGGACTGTCAACAACCCGCTTTGACTCTTCCGACATCTTAATGAGCGGACGCATCACAAGACGAGCCGCACCATAAGAGGCAGCTCCAGCAACAATCAATGCAGCAGCCAGAACCGGCAGAGAGATCTCACCGATAAAGCCCAATACGCAGATCAGTGGCAACAGCACCGCCATCATGGCAAAAGTGATTTTGGCTGAGATTCCAATAGGAAAGCGTTGAAGTTTTACCTTACCCAGTTCGGAGCGACGTTTTTCCTCTTCAGACTTGCCCGCCATAATTGAGTTGTAGAGCTTGTCGGCACGAGCCACTGCCTCTCTTTCAGGCTTAAAACGTACCGACTGGTAACCGGTAATGGTGCCATCAATGTATTGCGGCGAAACAAATGCATCGACCCAATAGTAGTTCCCATTTTTACAACGATTTTTAACCATCCCTTTCCAGGGTTGATTCGCCTTCAGCGTAGTCCAAAGGTCGGCAAATGCCTCAGGAGGCATATCAGGATGGCGAACAACATTATGATTTCTACCGATCACCTCATCTTCATCAAAACCGCTAATGTTCATGAAGTCGGTATTGGCGGTAACGACAATACCCTTGAGATTTGTAGTAGAGATTATCTCAACCTCATCTCCAAAGAGATTCTCAATCTCATTAACCGGTAGATTTATCTTCACTGCTCTCTCCTCATCATTGCTGCTTTATTATATGGCGGGCCGTTTTCTCGCTCTCGCTTGATATTGAATGAGAAACTGTATCAACGCCACCATTTTTTATATATTTATGGGATGTATAAAAATTAATCAACTGTTAACTAAAAAAGCGCAGGCTCAGCACCATTTTCTGACTCTATTTCCATATCAACTACCGGTGAATTTTCACTATTTGAACTCAAACACTGATCGATCTCTTCTCTGAGATTATTAAAAATCGCATTGAGTTTCAGGCCATGGCTAAAATTTTCAGTAGAGCGGTCAAGACACTCTTGGGTAATCCCTTCGATACGATTTTCAGTATCTTCCAACAGGCCCATTCCCATCATCTCCACATCCATCTTTTCACACATGTCTTCGATAATGGTGGCATTAGTATTCTGTAGTGTGGTGAATATATCGTCGATATTATCCACCGCCTGGCGCACCACAGAGAGTATCCCCTCTTTCTTCTGGGCCTCTCGCTGCTCATTCATAAAGATGGTCAACTTGGCATAGATGGCGTTACACAGCGCTCCCAACATATCGTTAACCATCCCATACTTATTCTCATCATCAACCGGCATATTTTTTACCAGCAGAGAGTGATTTGGATAATTAACGATTGTTCTTTTGCCGAAGTGATAAAATCTCTCCTGCTCTCGAGCCAGTTCAATCACACCACGTTCCAGCGGAGAGACATAACCCTGATCACTGATCAGCGTTAGCTGTTCTCCTTCAGCAATGGCGAGAACACAGTGCAACTCATATGAAGAGGTGACACTAAATAACCGTTGCGCCAGATCATCTATCGACTTTGCCAACAGAGCCTCTTCATAGAAATTGACAACCCGCCCCAGATCACTGGTATAGGTCAGTGCCTGCATCGCCACATTTTGCGACTCCTGTAGCTGTCTGTTCAGAGCATCATTGCTCTGCTTCTTCTCAACCAGCCGTTTTACTTTATGGATCAACTCCACCGGATCGACCGGTTTGGGGATATAGTCATCGGCACCAGCATTGTAGCCCCGGATTTTCTCATTTAGCGTTGTTAGACCTGTTGCGAATATGAAAGGTATAGCCTTGCAGGTTTCATGCTCCCTAAGTATCTGACAAAATTGATAACCATCCATTTCTGGCATTTTGATATCGGAAATGATCGCATTGATGTCAGCAACATCACTGCTATTAAGCAGTTCAAGCGCCTCCTTCCCATTTCCCGCCGAGACAGTTTGATAACCGGCATCTTGCAAAATTGCAGTGATCAAGCCCACGATCATTGGCTCGTCATCTACGACAAACACTGTTCCAGTTTGATTACTCATTAATCACTCCCAGGCCACCACGCTCATCTAATTCGGTTAACACACTTAATATTGGGGTCAGCTTATCGGTCAGTTCATTAAGCAACTTTCCAATCTGAGACAGCTCTTCACTATCATCACATGCCGACTCAAGCGCCGCTGCCACCTCATGAACACCTACTGCCCCAATAGTCCCTGATGCTCCTTTAAGGCTATGGGCAAGGTTCATAACAGCTTCAACATCACCCTTATCATACTGTCGATTCAGTTCGTTACAGAGCTCCCCCCGCCCATCATTAAACATCTTGAGCATTCGCAGGTAGAGATCCTGTTTGCCTCCACAAAAGGCCAATCCCTTGTCGATATCAACACCCACTTCAGCCAAGGTATCTAAATCATGAGCAGAATTTGAGGATTTAATAACAGCAGAAGAGATCTCGGGATTGTGAATGGTGGGTGAGATCCATTTATCCATCACGATGAACATCTGGTTCACATCAACAGGCTTGGCAATATGATCATTCATACCGACACTCAACACCTTATCTTTATCACCGATCATCGCATTCGCAGTCATCGCAATAATCGGCAGCTGTTTAAACCGCTCCTGTTTTCTTATCTCTTTCGCTGCAGTGATACCATCCATCTCAGGCATCTGCATATCCATCAAGACACCATCAAATTGTTGGGTCTTAAGAATTTCCAACGCCTCTAATCCATTATTTGCAACGGTTACGTTAATCCCTTCATCACTAAGCAGCTCCAGAGCCAGCTCCTGATTGATTTGATTGTCTTCAACAAGCAGTACATGAGCACCGCGTAAATTTTTTCTGGAATTACTACCCTGAATTGAAGTGTTCGAGGTGACTCTATCGACAATATCTTCATGACCAAATTGATTAATAATGACATCCAGTAGCGCTGAGCCGCAGACCGGCTTGGAGATCATGTCGGCAAGCATCACCCCTCTTTTTGAGGCCTCTTGCAACACATCATTCTCACTATGTGTCGTCACTAAAACAAAGACCGGCTGCATCGTTATCTCAGGACTGTTCTGGATTGAATGGATCGCATCAAAACCATCCATTACCGGCATCTCCCAATCCATCAAGACCAGTGAGTATGGCGAACCATCTCTTTCGGCGGCTAGAATACTTTCAACAGCCTCTTGGCCATTTGTGGCCAAAACCGCTTCAAGTCCAATACTCTCCATCAACCGTTCCAAGGAGCGGCGAGCGACACAATTATCATCAACTACCAGAACTTTCTTCCATTCCAGTTCACCAGGAAGGCTACGTCTAGCGATTGAACGATCTGTTCCAATTCCTAAATCGATCGAAAATTCAAAAGTACTACCGTGGCCATAATCACTCTTTACATCGATCTCTCCTCCCATCATCTCAATCAGACGTTTGGAGATAACAAGTCCCAATCCAGTGCCGCCATACTTGCGGCTGACCGAGCTATCGGTTTGAGAGAACGATTTAAAGAGCCGTTGTTGCTGCTCATCTGTCATTCCGATACCGGTATCACTCACTCCAAAACTGAGATTCAGGAGCTCATTTTCAGTGCTTGGTAGCAACTTGCAGTAGATAACAACCTCACCATGATCGGTGAACTTAACGGCATTCCCAGCCAGATTGACCAGAATCTGTCCCAGACGTGTTGGATCACCTACAACTACCAATGGGATTTCTGGATCAATATCAAAATGGAACTCAAGCCCTTTCTCTTGCGCCTTAAGTCCTACCAGATTTCCCACCTTATTAAGTACAGAGTCAAGAGTAAATTCGATCTCCTCCAGCTCAAGTTGCGATGCCTCTATCTTGGAAAAATCGAGAATATCGTTAATGATGGTGAGAAGCAGGTCTGCTGAATCGTGAACCTTCTCAATATAGTTTCGCTGTTTGGTGTTGAGTCTGGTATTAAGTGCCAGATGGGACATACCAATAATGGCGTTCATTGGCGTACGGATCTCATGACTCATCACCGCCAAAAATTCTGATTTGGCGCGACTGGACTCCTCAGCCTCCTCCTTCGCCTCCTGTAGGAGAACCTCGATTCGCTTCTGCTCATAAATATCTTTAAAGATCCCATCGAAGGCGATCACCTCACCATCTACACCATAGACAGGACCAATGGTCACTTCGACCGGATGATAGATACTGTCAGGATGTAGATATTTAAATTCATATGAAACAATTGAGTTATTATCAGCAGCAGACTGTTGCTGCCTTTCGATCATCTCTAACAGGGATTTCTCAGAAAGGCCAAACAGCTCCATCCAGTTACGTCCCACAGCCTTTTCCATGGGAACATCTGTAAAGCTCTCAATGGCCGGGCTAACCCAAACATAGATACCATCAACAGTATGTCGATACATAAGATAATCATTTCCAACACCTTCAAAAAAGGTACGTAAACGTTGCTCACTTGCAGCAATCTCCTGGTAGCTCAAGTCGAGCTGTGACTCAGCCCATTTGCGCTCGGAGATATCCTCCATAATCCATATGTAATTGGTAATCAGACCATCACTGTTTCTAACCGGTGATATCGATACCGCTTCCCAATAGAGCTCCCCACTCTTTTTTCTGCTATGAAAATCACCATTCCACTCTTCACCCGAGGAGATAGATGACCAGACCTGATGGCACTCCTCATTGGTTAGATTATCTGGTCTTAAAAATTTAATCGCCTGCTGACCAATGATCTGCTCCTGACTATATCCAGAGAGATCATTATAAAATGCATTTGCGTACTCAATTTTGCCGGCAAGATTGGTGATGATGATCGATGCAGGACACTGATCAACCGCTCGATAGAGTTTCAGCAACTCCTCTTCTCGCTGTTTACGTTCAGTCAGATCCTGAATAATCAGAGTGAATATGAGTTCGTCGCCAATCGTGTTACTACTAATTCCAATATTCATCGGTATGATGCGACCACTCTTATGCAAACCAACCAACTCCCGATTGACGGTCAATCTACTTTCACAATCCTCATCTATCGATGCATAACGAAAAAAATGACCTTTATGCCGCTCTCTTATACTCTCAGGAATCAAAAATTCGTAATTATTGCCAACAGCTTCGCCTTCGGAGAAACCAAATATATCTTGTGCCGTTTTATTAAAGGTTTTAATCAGCCCCCGTTTATCGACTGTGATTATCCCGGCAACCGCATTATCAAGAACGATGCGTAGATACTCTTCAGAGGCCGAAACCATATCTACAGCCCGTCTTCTCACTCGCCCCTCAAGATAGAGATATATAAAAAGCAGCAGCAACATGAAAAGGATGAAGCCTACGAGTAGCGCATCTAACCGGTAGGTGCCTAATATCTCCTTTTCATCGATCTCAACCGCAAAACCGATACCCAGCTCTCTGTCCCACATCCAAGCACCAAAAACCGGAACGCCTCGATAATCACGGTAGGCCTTGTTACTCACCCCACTTACACCAGCAATTGCTTGCTGAGCCATAAAATTAAGAGGTCGTTTTACATTGGGGTCAAATTTATCAGGAGTAATATCCTCAACCAGGTTATATCCTGGATTAGTTAATTGGACATTTAAAATAGATGAGGTATTTGCCTTAAGCTCTCCAAGTTCATAGAGTTGCTCATCAAATCTTCCTTGAGATATAAGAAAACCCTTCTCATTGAAGGCATACGACTCCCCACTTGAGCCAAACCACCACATGTTCTGGATTTGGCTAAAATCCTCCGCTGGATCAAGGCGCAGACTTAGCGCAGCAATCACCTGGCCACTCAAATCTTTAATGGGGGAAACTACAAAAGAGGTAGGATATTTTTTTCTAAGCTCTCCATTACGGATCAGCGGAACATCTGAAGGGATTGCAGGGATATATTGTGCAGTTCCATTGAAGACCTTTGCGAGCCGTTCAGGATAGTGCTCAGCAATGAGATTGATGGTACCAATATTCTGATCTCGCATAGAGGCCAGACTGATGTAGTCTGGGGAGATAATAAAAATTCCCTTAGCATCATGTCGCTTCACCAAATCTTGCAAGAAGCCCCTAACTTCTCTCTGTTCATCAGATTTAACAAGCGTATCTGCTTTACGTGAGATTCTTAGAAGCGAGTCAACCGTGTAAATAAACCTGGGTTCATTCGACCAGATCAGGAGGTCTTGAATAATCCCATCCAACCAGATGTGATGAATCACCTCATGGCTTGATTTTAAATAGGTCTGCAGACTATCGGTTGTCTGTTTGATTAATCGCTGCTGAATTTGGCTAAATCCTATCCATGAAGCAAATAATATGAGGGTGGCAATGGAAAGGACCACAGTAAGCATTCTACGCGAGACAAACCCTCGGAGAATGCTCTGCTTCGCATTCATATTGATTCCATCAATCATGAATCATTCCAAAAGATTCCATGCAAATTTTAATATCCATTTTACTACCCCACTCTACAGTTCAGTTTTAAACCGATTTATTGTTATTAGATTATCGGTTCCAAATTTTCAGACAGACACTCAAGTCTTCCTGAAACACTCAACACTATGGCGGGTAGATGGCCTGTTGTTATTAAAAATAGTTGAGCTAGAAATCAAATTTACGAGCGGGGTAATGGCCCGTTTAGGACAACTTCATACATAACAAAAGGTAGTCCCTGTTGCAGACAATTCAACTAATCAATTACCTACTAAATTAGTAAGATATAACCGAATATCTAAAAGATCAACAACTGTTCACACAATAAGTAGGGATACTCCTACTTGTGCGACATTAATGGATATAGTCAGCCCTTAACTCAGGATTTAACAATCTCCATCAGTCCATCGGTATCAATTTTCTCAGCAAGCATTTTAACTCTACGTGCAAACAGAGTAGCGCCAGGAGAATCATGCTCCAAAGCATCGGCCCACTCAATAATTCGACGCATTTTACCTAGCTCTATTAATGATCTTAGTTCGGCCAGCTGAATCACCGATGGTATGAATTCAAGTAGCTCTGCACTGGTTGTCTCCTCACTATGGGCAGATATATCCCGACCTATCCACTGCACATTAAGTAGCTCATCCAGGATCTCTTTAAGCTGACCAAAAAGCACCGGCTTCGGAATAAAACGATCAAAGCCTGAATCGAGCGCTCTCTCCTCCTCATGAACACTTGCAGAAACTGCAACGACAGGAACCTTTAAAATCTCAGGAAGAAGCCGAATCGCAGCAAGCGCCTGATACCCATCCATCTCAGGCATGACAAGATCCATTAAGATTAATTCAGGCTGTTCTTTCTGTGCCAACTCAACCGATTCAGTTCCATCTTTGGCCTCAATCACAATAAATCCCGCATCACGAAGCAGCTCTCCTAGCATGTAACGGTTGTATTCCATATCATCGACAACCATAATTTTGTGTCTCTTTCCCTGGTATCCCTTAAAAATCGAAGTCAGTTCAGAGCGACTTTCGACACCCTTCTCCCGAACAGGAAGATTGAGGTCAAACCAGAATTTAGAACCGTCACCCTCTTCGCTCTTTAATTTGAGCTCTCCCCCCATCATCCCAACTAGTTGATGAGATATAGCCAAACCCAGTCCGGTTCCCTCTGCGCCGTAGCCGGCCCGATTGAGTTGTACAAATGATTCGAAAATCTCCAGTTGGCTCTGCTGTGGAATTCCAATGCCGGTATCCTCCACAGCAAATCGTAGACAGCAACTCTTTGATGAATCAACCTCTGGCTGAGGTAGAAAGAGCCGCAGGGTGATGACACCTTCGTTGGTAAATTTAATCGCATTACTGAGCAGGTTAAGCAGGATCTGACGCAGATGTTTATCATCCACCATCACTGCAACAGGAACAGCCTCATCAATTTCGAGAGCAAGAGAGAGCGCCTTTCGATTTGCGCCATAACGAACCAGATCGACAATCTCATGAATAAACGGACGAATAGCGAGCGGTCTAGCTTTAAGCTCTATTCTATTTGATTCGATTCGGGCCAGATCAAGAATATCTGAAATCAATGCAAGCAGATGATCCCCACTCTCCAGAATTATTTTAAGACGGTTATGCTGCTTTTCTGATAGCTGAGAATCATTATTTAGAATTTGAGCATAGCCAAGAATTGCATTCATCGGTGTTCGCAACTCATGGCTCATTTTCGATAGGAAGATGCTCTTTGCCCTATTTGCTGATTCAGCCTGCTCCTTTGCCTGCTGCAGCGTTTCATTAGCCAACGATAGCTCTTCGGTACGCTCTCTTACACGTATCTCCAATTCACTATGAGCGGATATTAGCTCCCTTTGCGCCTTTACACGTTCAGTCACTTCACGTGTAAAGGATGTTACGCCAATAATCTCACCTGACTCAGATAACAGGGGACTCCATGTTAATTCAAAGAATCGATCCAGTCCGGTCTGCTCTCCTATCTCAACATAATTTTCGCCATCTAGCGCTTTTTCATAACTCTTTCTGAAACCATCCCTGAGTGCATCGGTATTAAGCACATCAAGAATACTCATACCAATCTCAATTTCAGTTTCATAAATATTCAACATTGCCTCTTTATGGTTATTGTTGAATGCCAGATATTTATAATTTCTATCAAGAACAAATATGATGAGTTCATTAGGGCTTTCAAGCACTGCCCGCACCAATACATTCTGATCCTGCAGCATTTTTTGGGTTCGGTTTCTCTCGCTCACATCATCGAGCACAATCGCACAGCGCGCCCCCTTTATGGGGACCATACGAAAGACTGTGTCTCGCTGCTCTCCCGATTTACAGGTAACCGTCCACTCTTGAGGCTCGATCTCCTCTCCCGACTCAATTGCAGCGGCTTCAGCCGGTTCCCAACTGTTTCGAACCTTCTGTCGATAATCAGGATCGGGATAGGCCGCCTGCCACCACTCCTCCGAACTACGAATATCATCATCACTCCAGCCATATTGCTCTACAAATTTATGGTTATAGTGTTCGACTGTTCCGTCTGCAGCTTTGATCTGCATCGCCATCGGCGAGTTTTCAATAATTAGTCGGAACTGTTCTTCACTCTCTTTCAGATCTCGCTCGGCAGTCTCTCGTGTCAAAATCTCAGCCGATAATCTTTTGACTTGAGAATGCCGAATCAAGAACAGTGTTAAAATGAATAGAATAATGAGCGTTGTTACAATTCTATAAATTGCGGTGTAATCCACTTTGTGTTCAAAGGTGACACTCAACCATTTTCGATGAATTTCGTTGCGTCTCTCCTCAGGAATAGCATTTAGCGCTTTCTGCAATATTGAAGCCAGCAGCGGTTTACTCTTATGAACTGCCATTGAGATCTCATAACGATATGGGGTTTCACCCGATATTTTAAGCCCCGAGATTCCCTCTTCAGCCATGATGCGGCTGGAGGTCAAAATGTCGCCAATATAGGCAACTGCATCACCTCTGGTAACAGCCAGTAGACCCTGTTTGGTACTATTGACGGGATAGAGGTCAATACCGGGATGATTATTCAACAGTAGATCATGAATTGCCGAACCGGCATTGACCGCTACGCGTTGCCGGTTCAATTCAGGCAGTTTAGATATTACGGAGATATCCATACCGGTATAGATAACAAGTGGATAACTCAGATAGGGCTCAGTAAAAATGAGATGCTCTTCTCGCTGAGGTGTTTTTGACGCTGCATCCAGCATATCTACCTCACCAGCGATCGCTAGCTCAACTGTCTCTTTCCAACTTTCACGTTTAGAAGGTCTGAATGAAATGGCCAGCATATCCTCGATAATGTCGATATAGTCAGCAGCGACACCTGAATAATTACCCTGTTTGTTAATAAATCCAATGGGTAGCCAGGATGGACTATTGCCCAATGCTATCACTGGATTATCAGCTATCCACTTTCTCTCTTCTGTTGAGAGAGCGAATATACTCTGGTTGGATATTGCCGACTGGAGTAACCATTTATCCTGAATTTCCAAACGTTCCTGAGTTGATATAACTGCAAGAGCTTTATTGATAATAGACTGCAGTTCAGGCCAATCTTTACGTACTGAATAGAGAAGATTCACTTTACTGCCGGGAACAATGAAGGCAATCCCGACGTCATAAAACATTTCAGAAATGGTAACAAGGCGAAAACTTAAAGATCCTAAAACTGCAGACACATCCCCTCTGGTCAGCATTAAAAGCATCTCTTTATCGCTATTTGCAAAAACTGGGATTATGCCAGGCTGTTCGAGCAACAATTTTTCATCGGTCTTGTTCCCCTTCAGTAATGCCACCTTTTTTCCTGTGAGATCAGCCATCCCTCTAATCTCAGAAAAGGAGGATTTATATGTATAGATTTTTTTATCGATCGTACGATGACTTTCGGTGAAAAGAAAATGGGGAGTGCGCTCCTCATGGTAGGCTGAAAGAGCCAGTCCATCGATTTCTCGATTCTTTGCCTTTGCTACCATATCTGACCAAACTCCAAGAGAAATCTGGATGTTACTTCCTGTCAACTCATTGATTCTGGCAATATAATCCGCCTCAATACCAGAAACAGTGCCATCAGCTTTTTTAATAACATGAGGAGTCCATCCCTCATGAGTTCCAAATACAATTTTAGGGTGTGCAGCTAGCCACGCTCTCTCGTCCGCAGTCAATTTGATCTGCGGAGAATAGTTTGCGGTTATGGAAGGGGGTTGATGATCAAGGTGATTCGTATCTGCCATTGCGGCAGATCCCATGAATAGAGATAGCGTGATCCAGATTGCCTGAAATGCGGCCTGGAATTTCACGTTCTACACCACTACTATCTGTTGTAGCTGCCGCATGGGTTATCCCTTTGTGTTTTTACTGCTCTTCTCAACAACCCAGAGATTGAGCATTTCACCAATTTGGATAATCTCCTGAGCTATCTCTTGAATCTTTCGTCGTTGCGAACGGGCCCTGTTGCGAATTTCGTTAAATGAATCATCACGATTCATTCGATGTCGCTCCATCATAATACCTATAGCCACGTTCACTACGTTCCCGGTATCAAGGGCTCCCTCTAGCTTATCTCCCCTCTCCGCCAGCAACAGCTGTGCCTGACGCAGTTTTAACTGGATGCCCACTCGGGCCAATAGCTCTGGCTCCTGAATCGGCTTTGTCAGATAATCAACACCACCTACAGCAAAGGCCTTGAGCTTGTGCTCCAGTTCACTCAGTCCGGTTAGAAAAATAACCGGAATTTCACGGGTCAACTCATCACTCTTGAGACGGTGGCAGGTCTCATAACCATCGATACCCGGCATCATAATATCGAGCAGAATCAGATCTGGACTCCCCCTTCTCGCCTTATCGATACCATCCTCGCCATCCTTGGCCATCATGGTCTCTACACCCTGATTCTCCAGAAATTCTGCCGCAACCTGTAGGTTGTTTGGCTCATCATCAATAATGAGAAGAGTTTTACCTGCAAGTTCTTGGAGCATCTATTAATCCTGAGTCCGGTTTATCACTTAACTATCTTCAGAACAGTATAAATACCCACTATAGAAAGTCGAGCCTGTTTACACATTAACGCTCACTGAGAGGAATGTACTCTCTACGATCAAAAACACCCTTGTAGGCGGGTCGGATAATCCGTTTTGCGACAAAGTTAAGCTCTTCGATACGATGGGCACACCAGCCGGCAACCCGCGCCATCGCAAATAGTGGGGTGTAGAGCTCCTTGGGAACCCCGATGCTGGAATAGACAAAACCGGAGTAGAGATCGACATTGGCACACAGCGCCTTGGCGTTGGGCCCCTTAATCTCCTTGAACACCTCCGGGGTCAACCGTTCCACGCTTTCATAGAGCGCATACTCCGCTTCACGCCCCTTCTCGATTGAAAGCTGCTTCGCCTTTCTTTTAAGAAGCACCGAACGTGGATCAGACAGAGTATAGATCGCATGACCCATACCGTAGATTTTTCCCGTACCGTCATAGGCCTCTTTTTTAAGAATACGCTTCAGGTAGTCTTTAACCTCTTCATCATCATCCCAGTTTTTGATGTTCTCCATCAGGTGTTCCATCATGTTCTGCGCCTTTAGATTAGCGCCGCCATGGAGTGGTCCATTGAGAGAAGAGAGAGCCGATGCAATCGCTGAGTAGGTATCTGTACCCGATGAGCTGGTGACCCGAATGGTAAAGGTCGAATTGTTACCGCCCCCATGTTCCGCGTGCAGGATCAGAGATAGATCGAGGATCTCCGCCTCAAGCCGAGTGTAATCTTCCCCCTTCAACAGATAGAGAAAGTTCTCAGCTGTGCTCAACTCCTTACGAGGGTGGCGAATCACCAACGGCTCATGTTCATGATTATGGCGCATACCGTGATAGGCATAGGCGATAATCTCGGGGAATTTTGCAATCAGGTTGAGTGACTGCTCGGTCAAATTCTGAGGGCTAATATCATCCGCTTTATCGTCCAGTGTGTAGAGCCCCAACACCGTACGCGCCAACATGTTCATAATATTCTTACCGCTAAGGGAGAGAATTAGATTGTTGACCACATCATTGGGCAGCTCACGATGCTCTGAAAGAAAACACTCAAAGCAGGTCAGCTCACTCTTTGTTGGCTGGCGTCCGGTCAGCAGCAGATAGACCACCTCATCAAAACCAAAGCGTGATGAGGCTTCAAGATTTTCAGCAATTTCATGCAGGTCGATGCCTCGATAGTAGAGATGCCCGTCGACTGGGGTGATCTTATCCCCCTCTCGCTCATATCCAACAACCTCACCAATATTGGTCAGGCCAACCAGCACACCGGTAAAGTCCTTATTCCGCAGCCCCTTTTTGACCTGGTAGCTGTCAAATAGCTGCGAATCCATCGCGGTTGATTCAGCAATCGAGTCGGAAATATTGGCAACCACATCGGTTATTGCATTGCAGTGACTCATTAAATTTTCCTGTAGTCGCAGTTGGTTATATCAATCATAGATTATCGATCAGATCCTGGGCGAACTGCTCGGTGCTGCGCAGGGTCGCCCCCTCCATTTGCGAATGGAGATCGGCTGTGACATAGCCCTTGGATACCGCCTTCTCAATCGCCGCATAGATCAGATTGGCCGCTTCGGTGTAATCAAGATACTCCAGCAGCATCGCACCTGAAAGAATCAGAGAAGTTGGGTTGGCCTTGCCGGTGCCGATAATTGCAGGCGCCGTACCGTGAGTCGCCTCGAAGATGGCATAACCACTGTTGTAGTTGATGTTGGCACCAGGAGAGATACCAATCCCCCCGACTGTCGCCGCAAGCTGATCGGAGACGTAGTCACCATTCAGGTTAAGCGTCGCGATAACCGAATATTCTTCAGGGTGAAGCAGCGTCTCCTGCAGAAAGGCATCAGCGATCACATCTTTAACAATCACTTTACCGGCTGCCTTAGCGCTAGCCATCGCACTGTTGGCAGCATCTTTGCCCTGCTCTGCTGCAATATCCTGATATTGCATCCAGCTGAAGGTCTGCCCTGCAAATTCATCCTCCAGAGCCACTTCATAACCCCAACGCATGAAGGCACCCTCGGTGAACTTCATGATGTTACCCTTATGCACCAGGGTGACCGATGGTAGCTGGTGTTTAATCGCATGGCGAATTGCTGCACGTATAAGGCGCTTACTCCCCTCCTCTGAAACAGGTTTAATCCCTATCGATGAGCTCTCGGGGAAACGGATCTGAGTCACCCCCATCTCATCCATTAGAAACTTTTTAATTTTATCGGCCTCTGGGGTGCCGCTCATAAATTCGATGCCGGCGTAGATATCCTCAGTGTTCTCACGGAAGATATGCATGTTCACCTTTTCAGGATGTTTAACGGGTGAAGGGACCCCCTCAAACCAGCGTACCGGACGCAGGCAGGTGAAGAGATCCAGTTTTTGGCGCAGCTGCACATTGAGTGAGCGCATCCCCTTACCCACCGGCGTCATCAAAGGACCTTTGATACCCACCACATAGTCACGAAATGCCTCAAGGGTAGAATCTGGCAAAAACTCTCCCGTCTCTCTCTCTGCCTTCTCCCCGGCAGGAACCTCCAACCATGTGATCTTTTTGGCACCGTTGTAGGCTTTCGCCAGAGCAGCATCAAGTACCTTGAGAGATGGTGGTGTGATATCCGCACCAATACCATCACCCTCAATAAAGGGGATGATTGCATCATCAGGGACATTGAGAATCCCATCGTTTACTGAAATTTTTTCGGCCATGTTGTCTGTTCCTACTCTATTGTTCTCTATTGGCAGCAAGATGGTTCAGGGCACTGCCCGCTTTGAACCACTCAATTTGCAGATTGTTATAGGTGTGATTGAGGGTGATCTCCTCAGAGCTACCATCTTTATGATTGATACGCAGGGTCAGCGTGCTCGCCGGGGCAAACTTCTCAAGTCCGACCAGATCAAAGGTGTCATCTTCTCGCACCTTGTCGTAATCCGTTTTTTCGGCGAAGGTGAGTGCCAGCATCCCCTGTTTTTTAAGATTGGTTTCGTGAATACGGGCAAACGATTTGGTGATCACCATTGCAACGCCAAGATGACGCGGCTCCATCGCAGCATGTTCACGTGAAGAGCCCTCACCATAGTTCTCCTCAGCAATCACCACCGAAGGACGTCCAGCCTCTTTATAGGCCCGCGCACACTCGGGCACCATGCGGTAACCTCCACTTTCGGGATCAAGCACCAGATTGGTCGCCCCGTTAAAACGGTTCACCGCTCCGATGAGCATGTTATTGGAGATGTTATCGAGATGGCCGCGATACTTGAGCCACGGCCCCGCCATGGAAATATGGTCGGTGGTGCACTTGCCCTGAGTCTGAATCAGAAGTGGCATTGAGACCATCTTCTCAGCAGGCCATGCTTCAAAGGGTGACAGACGCTGCAGCCGTTCCGACGCTTCAGCAATAATGACGTCCTGATCACTCCCATCAACTGGTGGTTTGATGAGTCCGGCATCATCAACGGCATAACCACGCTCAGGCGCACTATCTCCCTGCGGTTCATCCAGCATCACCGCTTCACCCGCCTCATTGATCAATTTATCGGTCAGCGGATTAAAGGTGAGGCGACCGGCAATCGCCAGCGCCGTCACAATCTCAGGCGAGGCGACAAAGCTGTAGGTGTTGGGGTTGCCATCGTTACGTTTGGCAAAGTTGCGATTAAACGAGGTGATAATCGAGTTCCGACGCTCTGGATCATCGGTTTGGCGCTGCCACTGACCGATACAGGGGCCACAGGCGTTGGCCATCACCACACCACCAATCGATTCAAAAGTATCGAGGATTTGATCGCGTTCAGCGGTAAAACGCACCTGCTCTGAACCTGGCGTCACAATATAGTCGGCCTGAACCTTGAGCCCCTTCTCTTTAGCCTGACGGGCCAGCGAGGCGGCACGGGTCATATCTTCATATGAGGAGTTGGTGCATGAGCCGATCAAGCCAACCTCTAGCTTTTCAGGATAGTTGTTCATCGCCACGGCACGGGCAAACTCGGAAATTGGATGGGCCAGATCAGGGGTGAACGGACCATTGATATGAGGTTCCAGACGATCCAGATCGATGGTGATGATCTCGTCATAATAATCTTCTGGCGAATCGAGCACAGCGTCGTCTGCTCTCAGATGTTCGCTAACCTTATCGGCCTCACCGGCATACAGTTCACGCCCGGTCTGGCGCAGATAATCTCCCATCTTCTCATCGTAAGGGAAGATAGAGGTGGTGGCCCCGATCTCTGCGCCCATATTGCAGATGGTCGCCTTACCGGTACAGGAGATGGTCTCTGTGCCAGGACCAAAATATTCAACAATGGCGTTGGTTCCACCCTTGGCAGTCAAAATACCGGCAAGCTTCAGGATCACATCCTTGGGAGCGGTCCAGCCACTGAGTCGACCGGTCAGGCGCACACCAATCAGCTTGGGCATCTTTAACTCCCATGGCATACCGGCCATCACATCGACCGCATCAGCGCCACCCACACCAATGGCAATCAATCCAAGTCCACCACCATTTACAGTATGAGAGTCGGTACCGACAATCATCGTTCCGGGGATGGCATAGTTCTCTAAAACAACCTGGTGAATAATACCGGCACCCGGCTTCCAGAAGTCGATACCATATTTAGCAGAAACGGTCTGCAGAAACTGATAGACCTCATGGTTATCGGCCTCCGCCACAGTCAGGTCTGCAATCGCCCCCTGATTGGCCTGAATCAGGTGGTCACAGTGGACACTTGATGGGACGGCCGTCTTGCTCTTTCCTGCATTCATAAACTGCAACAGAGCCATCTGAGCGGTGGCGTCCTGCATCGCCACCCGATCGGGTGAGAAGTTGACATAATCGACGCCCCTTTCAATCTTTTCAGGGCTCTGCTCTGATACATCATCCCGGTAGAGGTGGCTGAAAAGCAGCTTTTCAGTGAGTGTTAGTGGACGATTAACCCTATCTTTGATTCGGTTAATTCTTAAAGCGAGAGATTCGTAGAAGGCTTTTGGATTATCGATTTGTAGGCTCATAAATGGTCAGGTCTTTGTGAACGTTGATTTTGAGATATAGGGGCAAGCTTTCCATATACCAACCTTTTCAGTCAACATTTATTCTCGTACGGTTTGTCATACAATAGTCGGAGAATACTCTTAACCCTCCTTACAGGCATAAAAAAAGGCGATTGACCATAATGGTCAACCGCCTTTTGTATTGAGATTTCTCTCTATTGGGCAGCCGGTGCTGCAGGTGCTGGGGCTGGAGCCACAGGAGCAGGCGCATAACCATATGGAGGGTAACCATATGGACGATAACCGTAACCGTTGTTCCAACCATTGTTCCAGTAATTACCGTTATTCCAGTTGTTATTCCAGTTATTACGGCCGTCGCCATAACCACGACCTTTGGCCTTTCCGCTCATACCGAAATTAAACGAGCCATCCATATCGCCGGAACCGTCACCCCAACCAGAACCACTGTTGTTCCAGTCATTTGAGTTGTTCCAGTTATTGTTGTTGCCCCAGTTGTTGTTTCCCCAACCAGGACCATAACCAGGACCGTTGTTCCACCATGCTTGTGAAGTTGTTGCTACTGCCAGCAGCGCTGCAGCGGCTGCAATTTGAAGTACCTTCATATCATATCTCCTGTGAGTGACACGTTAATATTTGGTTATAAAATTCTATTTGCTCAGCTGCAGCTACCAACCGTGCTTCAACCGAAACAGATATGAATATAGTCAAATTTTTCAAATGACTCAAGTTATGCCTGTTGACTCCCGCTTGCACCGAAAAAACACAAATATAGATTTTCTGTTAAATAATAATACTTTCTAAAACTGTGATGAAACCCAACCACTTTTCTCCATCTCAACTTCTGTCAAAACGGCAGTGGAACTTAAGGCTACTTGATATTACGGCCATCTTTGCGATCCACCAATCATCAGTTGATAAACATACCTTTGAATTGAAGTCATCTTTTGATTTTACCAATCAAAACAATACCAAGGATAGTTACTACATTAATCTAGGTGATTGCAGGAGATTTTAGGAAAAATAGTCCAATTTATCAGGACTGAACTACAGTGACATTTGATAGAAAGCGATGTACAAAAAAAGGCCCGATGGAATAAACCATCGGGCCTTTCTATGTTTGGTAGCGGGGACCAGATTTGAACTGATGACCTTCGGGTTATGAGCCCGACGAGCTACCGGGCTGCTCCACCCCGCAATCGAGCTGCGTAATATACAGAGCTAAAGTTAATTTGGCAAGGTAATAGTGCTAAATATGGAGCTATTTCTAAAATGAGTGCTATAACTTGCCAAATACTATCCAGCAAATGCGCTTCGGCAAAGTTCCATCAAGGCGCTAGGATAGAGTCCAATAAATAGAACCAACAAAGCATTACCACTGAAGACCAATCTTAGATCCATTTCAGGTGTCAGTTTGTTCTCATCTTCAGGTTGATCAAAGTAGACCAGCTTAATCACTCGCAAATAGTAGTATGCTCCCACTACCGAGAAGACCACGGCAATAATCGCGATGCTGTAAAGCTCAACAGCGATCACAGACTGAATCACGGCAAGCTTGGCCCAGAATCCGAGAAGTGGTGGTACACCCGCCATTGAGAACATCAGGAACATCACCATCAAAGCGTACCAGGGGCTGCGCTTGTTAAGCCCCTTAAAATCGTTCAACTCATCAGCTTCAAAGCCCGCACGACTCATGAGGATGACCATACCGAATCCACCCAGTCCCATCAGGACATAGACCATCGCATAGAACATTGCTGATGAGTACCCCTCAGGCGTCGCAGCCAGAACACCCATCAACAAAAAACCGATATGGGAGATACCAGAGTAGGCGAGCATTCTTTTAATATTGGTCTGTGCAATCGCCACCACGTTTCCGATAATAATCGAGAGCACCGCCAAAATGGTGAGGATGTCATGCCACTGCGACTGTAGACTTGGAAGGCCATCAACAAGGATGCGCATCAGCATCGCAAAGGCGGCCAACTTCGGCGCAGTGCTGATAAACTGGGTCACGGCAGTCGGTGCACCATGATAGACATCGGGCACCCACATATGGAAAGGAACCGCACCCAGTTTGAATGCAACGCCAACCAGCATGAAGACCAGTCCAAAGATGAGTACCAGACTATCGCGGTCACCTGATGAGAGAATCTGATTGATCTCAGTGAGGTTTAGAGAGCCTGTCGCGCCATAGATCATCGACATACCATAGAGCAGCATCGCCGAGGCCATGGCGCCAAGGATGAAGTATTTCATCGCAGCTTCAGATGCAGTTACAGAGTCTCGCTGCATCGCCACCATCGCATAGAGCGAAAGGGAGAGCAGCTCAAGACCGAGGTAGATAGAGAGGAAACTGTTGGCAGAGATCATCACCATCATGCCGAGCATCGCACTGAGACCAAGGACATAAAACTCACCTCGATACATGTCACGCTCTAGTAGATAACGACGTGAATAGAGGAAGGTGGTAAATACAGCAGCATAGACCCCCAGCTTGAGCAGGGTGGCCATTGGATCAAGCACAAATAGACCACTGAAGGTCACATCGCGACCATCGCCCCAGAGATTAAGTGTAAGCACCGCGGTAACTGCAATGGTTGCCTGAGCCAGCAGGTAGGTGGCGGAGCGCTGCTCATCTGAAAAGAAGAGATCCAGAATCAGAATCGTGCAGATCATCCCAAGCAGAAACAGCTCAGGTAGTGCTAACAGAAATTGTGGCATTTCAAAATTCATCTATTTCACCCAGCCCTACAGCTTTGAGATTGAAACATGTTCGATCAGATGCTCGACGGTGGCGTGCATCACCTCAAGCAGTGGCGCAGGCCACAGACCGAGAACAAGCACCGCAACAGCCAGCGTAGCAAGCACCAGAAATTCACGCTTATTGATATCTTCAAGAGAGGCAACGCTATCACTGATAATCTTGCCAAACAGAACCCGCTTGACCATCCAGAGGGTGTAGGCGGCTCCAAGAATAAGGGTTAGTGCTGCGATGAATGCGATCC
>JAPHSO010000143.1 GCA_026193675.1 Gammaproteobacteria bacterium
CTTTCGACACGGCTTGATGTCTTTGTACGTCGTGGTGGTAAGGAGTATCAGATCGCCTTTGAAAACGGTATCAAGGTCTCTGACCTTGAGGTGATTGGTGAGGTGGGGCAGCGCAATATCGGCACGACGATTAGATTCAGTCCCGATCCACAGTTTTTTGATTCGGCCAAGATCTCCCTGCCACGCCTCAAGCATCTGCTACGGGCCAAGGCGGTACTCTGCCCCGGTCTCACCGTTAAGTTTAAGGACGAAGCGAGTAATGAGTCTCTGGAGTGGTTCTATGAGGCGGGTCTGAGCGACTATCTCGTCGATGAGCTACAGGGCCAGGAGCGCCTGCCCGATGACCCCTTTACCGGTAGTTTTAATGCCGAGACCGAAGCGGTCGATTGGGCGCTCACCTGGCTACCAGGAGGTGGCGAGGCGATTACCGAGAGTTTCGTCAATCTGGTGCCGACGGCATTGGGCGGTACCCATGTTAATGGTCTAAGGACTGGTTTGACCGAGGCGGTACGGGAATTTTGTGAGTTCCGTAATCTGCTACCGCGTGGCGTAAAGCTCGCTCCAGAGGATGTATGGGATCGCATCAGCTATATCCTTTCGGTGAAGCTGCTTGATGCCCAGTTTTCGGGTCAGACCAAAGAGCGCCTCTCATCACGTGAGTGTGCCGCTTTTGTCTCCGGTGTTGTGAAAGATAGCTTCTCACTCTGGCTCAATCAGCATCACGATATTGGTGAACTGATTGCCGAGATGGCGATTAGCTCTGCCCACAAACGTCTACGGGCCGGTAAGAAGGTGGCCCGTAAGAAGGTGACTCAGGGGCCGGCGCTGCCGGGCAAGCTGGCCGACTGTTCCGGGGCCGATACCGCACGTTCTGAGCTCTTCCTGGTAGAGGGTGACTCTGCAGGTGGTTCAGCCAAGCAGGCGCGAGATAAAGATTTTCAGGCGATCATGCCGCTACGTGGAAAGATTCTGAACACCTGGGAGGTGGATCCAACCCAGGTGCTCGCCTCACAGGAGGTACACGATATCTCTGTTGCCATCGGCGTTGATCCCGGCTCTGATGACCTTAAGGGGCTGCGTTACGGTAAGATCTGTGTCCTGGCCGATGCCGACTCAGATGGTCTGCATATCGCTACGCTGTTGTGCGCGCTGTTTTTGCGCCATTTCCAGCCGCTGGTCGCTGCCGGCAATATCTATATTGCGATGCCGCCGCTTTACCGAATCGATATCGGCAAAGAGACCTTCTATGCTCTTGACGATGCGGAGCGCCAGGGGATTGTTGACCGAATTCATGCCGAGAAGAAGCGCGGCAAGATTCAGGTGACCCGTTTTAAAGGCCTCGGTGAGATGAATCCCAAGCAGTTGCGGATCACCACACTGGCACCCGATACCCGTCGTCTGGTTCAGCTGACTCTCGATTCAGGTGATAACTCGCACCAAATGCTCGACATGTTGCTGGCCAAGAAGCGTGCCTCCGATCGAAAGGCGTGGCTGGAAGATAAAGGTAATCTCGCCGAGGTTTAGAGAGACCTCTGCGAGTCCCATTTACACTATTTTGAGTTGAAATTTTAAGACAATGATTAAGTTACTATTTTTACCTGTACGACTGATTATGAAGCCCATCCTGTTGGCGATGGAGCACACTCTGAGACCGGCACCAATTCAGCGTCCAGCAGAGCGCCAGGCCGAGGTTGATGCAGAGACCAAAGGGTTAACCCTTTATCAGTTTCGTGCCTGCCCTTTCTGTATCAAGGTGCGCCGCAACATCCGCCGCCTCAATCTTGACATTGAGAAGCGCAACGCCAACGAAAATCCTCAATATCAGGAGGAGTTGATTGATGGTGGTGGTCGTTGGCAGACCCCCTGTCTGCGAATCGAAAAAGATGGGAAGTATGAGTGGCTCTATGAGTCGAGCGACATCATCGATTATCTGAACAAGAAATACGCTGCGTAACTAGACCATAACTAGAGTTAAAACTGGATGACAGAGATCACGACACCGACCACCTATACCGATGAAGGTATCGAGCAGGTTGCGTTAAGCACCTTCACTGAGAAGGCCTACCTCGACTATTCGATGTACGTCATCATGGATCGGGCGCTGCCCCATATCGGTGATGGACTGAAACCGGTACAGCGTCGCATCATCTATGCGATGTCAGAGCTGGGTCTTAAAGCCGGTTCCAAATACAAAAAGTCGGCACGTACGGTCGGTGATGTGCTGGGTAAGTTTCATCCCCATGGCGACTCCGCCTGTTATGAGGCGATGGTTCTCATGGCGCAGCCGTTCACCTATCGCTATCCGTTGGTTGATGGTCAGGGGAACTGGGGTGCACAGGATGATCCAAAATCGTTCGCAGCGATGCGTTATACCGAATCGCGTCTTGATCGTTATGCGGAACTGTTGCTAGAAGAGCTGGGGCAGGGAACGGTCGACTGGGGCCCTAACTTTGATGGTTCACTCAAAGAGCCATTGATGTTGCCGGCCAAAGTGCCCAATCTGTTACTCAACGGGACGACCGGTATTGCGGTGGGGATGGCGACCGATATTCCGCCACATAATCTGCGAGAGGTGGTGACCGCCTGTATCCGTCTGCTGGAGTCACCCAAGTCGACTCTGGAAGAGCTCTGTGAGCACATTAAGGGGCCCGATTTTCCAACTGAGGCGGAGATCATCACCCCGCGAGCAGATATTCTAAAGATCTATGAGACCGGTCACGGTAGTGTGCGCATGCGTGCCAAGTGGTCTAGAGAGGATGGTGATGTGGTGGTGACTGCACTGCCGCATCAGGTTTCGGGCTCAAAAGTCCTGGAGCAGATTGCCGCTCAAATGCAGGCTAAAAAGCTGCCGATGGTGGAGGACCTTCGCGATGAGTCGGATCATGAAAATCCGACCCGTCTGGTGATTATTCCTCGATCTAACCGAGTCGATCTAGAACAGCTGATGAGTCACCTCTTTGCATCAACCGACCTGGAGCGTAGCTATCGGGTCAATATGAATGTGATAGGCCTGAATGGCCGTCCGCAGGTGAAGAACCTGCTGATGATGCTCAAGGAGTGGCTCGAATTCCGGGTAAGAACCGTAACTCGTCGTCTGGAGTACCGCCTCGATAAGGTGATTCAGCGTCTCCACCTATTAGATGGGTTGCTCATCGCCTTCCTCAATCTTGATGAGGTGATCCATATCATCCGAACCGAGGATGAACCCAAAAAGGTGCTGATGGAGCGCTTCACTCTCACTGAGATGCAGGCCGACTACATCCTTGATACGCGTCTGCGCCAACTGGCGCGTCTGGAAGAGATGAAGATTCGAGGCGAACAGGAAGAGCTGGCTAAAGAGCGCGATCAACTTGAACAGACTCTCGGTTCTAAGCAGCGTCTACGTACCTTGATTAAGAGGGAGTTGATCGCGGCGGCAGAAGAGTATGGTGATGATCGCCGCTCGCCAATTGTTGAGCGCGAATCGGCACAGGCGCTGGATGAGACTGCACTGGTCAGTGCTGAAGCGGTTACCGTGGTGCTCTCAGAGATGGGCTGGATTCGGGCTGCCAAAGGGCATGAGGTTGATCCGACCAGTCTTAACTATAAGTCAGGTGACAGTTTCCGTGC
>JAPHSO010000134.1 GCA_026193675.1 Gammaproteobacteria bacterium
CGCATCGGTGCCATCTGCTACCTTGATGAGATTGTTGAGGCGCGTCAGGATACCACCGTGGTGATTCACCCATTGACCGACCATCGTCGTACCCTGCCACTCGATAAGAAGGGTGAGCTGATCGACGCACACCCCGATTTCCAGCTGGTTATCTCTTATAACCCGGGCTACCAGTCACTGATGAAAGATCTGAAACAGTCGACCAAACAGCGTTTTGTCGGTTTTGATTTTGATTATGCCAGCGCTCAGGTTGAGGCCGATATCGTTGCTAAAGAGACCGGCATCGATATTGACAGCGCACTCAAGCTGGTGAAAATTGGTGAGACTGCACGTAATCTGAAGGGACACGGTCTGGATGAAGGTATCTCGACCCGTCTACTGGTCTACGCGGCGAACCTTATCAATCAGGGTATTGCGCCAAACAAGGCTTGCCGTATGGCTCTGGTTCGTCCGATTACCGATGATGCCGATATTCGCGGCACACTTGATCACGCTATCGACGCTATTTTCGCCTGATTTCGTCCCTTCGGAACACAATTAGTCTGGAGAGTGTGAAGTGGCTTTAAGTGAAGAGGCGCTACAGGCGCATCGTGAACAGCTAAAGTGCGGATTTAAAGATCTCGATGAGTTCTTTCCCCAATGTATGGATGAGGCAGAGGCACTGCTCTCACCTCAGGGGATTAAGGATTATCTTGATGGTGCATCATTAGTCTGCATGATCGGCCGTGGCGTCGGTCCGGTTTTGACCTATCTGGAGGAGATGCCCGGCATCGCCTCAAAGCTCGGTGAAGAGACCCTCAATATTATCTCGCAAGCGGTCTGGAAGATGTCGCGCACCACCAATGGTGTGTCGATTCCGCCATTCCTGCAGACTATCGGTGAGGCCTCAAGACGTCTCGGTAGTGTTGAGCTGCTTGAAGGCTATATCGAGATGGTCTTCGATTTCATGGATCGTACTAGTGGTTCGATTCATGGCATCCATACCACCATCCCCAGCCCCGGTCTGCCCGATTTTCTCAATCAGGTTCCGACGCTATTCAATGCGCTATCTTGTGAAGGTGTAAGAAACTGGGTTGAGTACGGTATCCGTAACTACAGTAATCATCCTGAGCGCCAGAAAGATTATTTTAGCCTGCAGTCGGCCGATAGTAAGGCGGTGATGCAGCGTGAGCGTCATGGCACTCTGTTTATGGACAATGAGCGTAGTCTGGACCTCTACCTACGCTGTCTGTGGGATGATCACGAGCATCTGGTTCCCTACAGTTCAGCCTTTGATGAGTTGCGTAAGCCCCGTCCATACTATGATGGATACGGCATTCGTGTCCCCGATGTCTACGATGATCGTGATGGCATCAGTGGTCTTAATCGCTACCGTATTCTACTTGCCCATATTGCCGGTCACCGTAAATGGACCGAGGCGATTGTGGCTGATAACTTTAGCCCGTTTCAGCGTGAGGCGATCGAACACCTGGAAGATGCGCGTATCGACCGCCTGCTGATGGCCAAGTACCCCGGTCTAAAACCTCTGTTACTCGCATTGCATCCACGTCCCGATGAGCACGATTGCGACAATGAGAAGGAGTCGTGCATCCGCCATCGCCTGGCAATGTTCTCTTATGCGGCACTTTGTCACGATCACGGTTACGAGAACGAAGACCTGCTGGAGTTCCTCGGCCGCTTTAATGAGTTGATGGCCAGTGGTGAGCACTCGACAAAGGCGATTGCGAGTATTGCCGTCTCCTATATCGCCCGTACCCGTAGGCAGATGGATCAATCTCCCAAGATCTATTTCAAGGATACCGAGGTGGACTACCGTGACGATAATCGCCATATGTGGCGCTTTATCGAGGAGAGCGATGACGAGGAGATGTTCGAGGATGCTGCGAAGCGTCAGGTCTCCCACGAAGAACAGGAGGGACTACCGCCACGCCACTACAAGGAGTGGGACTACAACACCAAGACCTATCGACCCGATTGGGTCAGCCTCTACGAGACATTGCACCCATCGGGCGATGCCGGCAAGATTGACCGTCTGTTGGCCAAACATGATGCGCTGGCCAAACAGTTGAAGCGAATCCTGGACCTGCTCAAACCGCAGCAGATGGTGCGGGTGCGTTACCAGGAGGAGGGGAGTGAGCTCGACCTTGATGTGGCGATCCGTTCGTTGATCGATTTTAAAGCCGGTTCGCAACCCGATCCACGCATCAACATGAGCCATAAGCACGATGGTCGTGATATCGCGGTGATGCTGTTGCTCGATCTCTCGGCATCGCTCAATGATATTCCCGAAGGGGCTGAGCAGACTATTCTGGAGCTGTCGCAGGAGGCGGTCTCACTGCTGAGTATGGCGATTGAGGGACTGGGTGACGATTTCGCCATCGCCGGCTTCTCCTCCAACACCCGTCATGAGGTCCATTACCAGCACATCAAGGGCTTTGGAGAGCACTGGGACGATACCGTTAAATCTCGCCTGGCAGCGATGGAGGCCGGCTACTCGACCCGTATGGGCGGGGCGCTGCGTCATGCATCCCACTATCTTGGTGCCCGAAACGCTGACAAAAAGCTGCTGCTGGTTCTGACCGATGGTGAGCCTTCAGATATTGATGTGAGCGATCCACAGCTGCTGATTCAGGACACCCTTTTTTTTTTTATTGATATGGAGAAGTAGGTGATCTACACCTACTGTATCAATCTCGATC
>JAPHSO010000204.1 GCA_026193675.1 Gammaproteobacteria bacterium
CATGGTGTGCCACTGATCACGTATCCGACCACTATTAAGAATAAAAGGGTACTGCTCATTGAGCTGAATATCGGGTTCGCGAGGTGTGACCGGTATTAGCTGAGCGCGACCACTTGCAGTATAAAATCGACCATCACTAAACATACGATTTGTACCATGAGGTCTATCTACAGTCACCGGCCATTGAACTGGATTTAGCACTGTATATTGCTCTGCATTCAGATCGGCTAAACCACTGATATCCAGATCTCGACTTCCACTGTTTTTATAGCCGGTCAGTTGTGCATATTCACAAAATATTTCGGAGACACTCAAATAGTTAAAGGGAGATTGCGGATAGATCCGTTTTGCCACCTCGCTCACAATCCACCAGTCGGCCTTCGCCTCGCCAGGGGGCGATAGAAACGGACGCTGTCTTGATATGCGTCGCTCTGTGTTAGTGACTGTGCCGCTCTTCTCGCCCCATGCCAGAGCTGGCAATTTAATGTGAGCCAGATTCAGTGTGTCATTTCTTGAGACCACATCTGAGACAACCACCAATTCACATTTCTGTAGAGCGCTCTTCACTCGATTGGCATCGGGCAGGGAGACGAGAGGATTGGTCGCCATAATCCAGACCGCCTTCACCTGACCACTATCTATCGCACTGAACAGCTCAACCGCTTTAAGCCCCTGATGCTCTGCAATAACCGGTGACTGCCAGAACTCCTGAACCAGTGCACGATGCTCGCTGTTCTCTAAATCCATATGGGCAGTCAGCTGATTGGCCAGCCCTCCCACTTCACGTCCTCCCATCGCATTGGGTTGTCCTGTCAGTGAGAAGGGGCCCATTCCGGGTCGACCGATACGACCACTATAGAGATGACAGTTGATAATCGCATTGCCCTTATCGGTGCCACTGGTTGATTGATTAATGCCCTGCGAAAAGAGGGTCACCACCCGCTCGGTGCGTGCATACAATTTATAGAACTGTTCGACTAAAGTGCTATCGAGCTGACATTGCGCCGCCACACTGTCAAGTGTGGGTGCCGTACGCTGCGCCTCGGCCAACGCCTCATCGGCACCTTCGGTATATTGTGATGTAAACAGCTCATTACCTTCATCGACCTCTGCCAGATAACTTAACAGGCCATTAAAAAGAGTTGCATCATGACCCGGTCTGAGTGGTAGATGGAGATCAGCAATATCACAACTTGCCGTTCTACGAGGGTCGATAACCACCACCCGTAGATCTGGATTGTTCTTTTTAACCCGCACAATTCGTTGATAGATGACAGGATGGCACCAGGCGATGTTGGAGCCGGTGATGACAATCAGTTTTGCACGATCGAGATCATCATAGCTGCAGGGAACTGTATCTGATCCAAAGGCACGTTTATAGGCGGACACCGCTGATGACATGCAGAGTCTTGAATTGGTATCGATATTGGCTGAGCCGATAAAACCTTTCATCAACTTATTGGCAACGTAATAATCTTCCGTTAACAGCTGCCCCGAAACATAAAAGGCCACCGCATCGGGACCATGTTCATCCATAATATTTTTAAAGCCATCGGCTACCGCATTGAGTGCACGATCCCAGCTGCTCCTTTCGCCATTCACCTCAGGATGCAGTAGACGCCCATCTAAATCGAGCGTCTCAGCCAGCGCTGAACCTTTAGAGCAGAGTCGACCAAAGTTTGCGGGGTGTTCCGAATCCCCCTTTATGCTGATCTCACCATCGTCGCCGGTTGTGGCAATAACACCACAACCCACACCACAATAGGGACAGCTGGTTTTAACTGAATGGCTCATACAGCACCCTGTTGTTAATCTATGCTTCTGCGCTGTTTATCCAGACCATCCCTGATTCAACTTTTGTCTCATAGCGGCGAGCACATCCTTTGTCTGGTGCAACAGCCTCGCCACTCTCTAGATCTATCGTCCAGTTGTGTAGCGGACAGGTCACCTTTTTACCATGCACAATTCCTTCAGCAAGCGGTCCCTTTTTATGCGGACAGCTATTGGCTACAGCAAAGATGTCATCCAACTCTGTTCTAAAAATGGCAATCTCACGACGCTCCATATCCACTACCCGTGATCCCAACCGAGGAATATCTTCCAGCTTGCCCACTTCAATCCAGTTACTCATATCAATCTCCTCGTTTAGGCGTTAACAGCCACTTTATCTTCACTCGTCTGAGCATTAGGCTGGTCGTCGAATCTTTTCATCGGAACAAACTCAAGACGATGCTCATCTTTTGTCAATTCAGCCCATGGATCTTTTTGTGCAATTTTCTGCGATAGCAGGAAGCGTTCATTGAGTTCAATCCGGTTTTCTGTGTCTTCAACTATGCGCTCTTTGACATAGTTCAGACCGACACGTTCAATCCATGGGGCGGTACGCTCCAGATAGCGCGCCTCTTCACGATAGAGTTGCATGAAGGCGCCGGCATATTCGAGCACCTCACCATCAGTCTCAACCCGCGCCAGCAGATCGGTAACACGAACCTTGATACCGCCATTGCCACCGATATGTAGTTCGTATCCTGAATCAACAGCGACTACGCCAAAATCTTTGATGGTCGCTTCGGCACAGTTACGTGGGCATCCCGAAACGGCCATTTTGAATTTATGTGGTGTCCACGAGGCCCAGCTCAATTTCTCTAGTGCGATCCCCATCTCGACTGAGTCCTGTGTTCCAAAGCGGCAGTACTGTGAACCGATACAGGTCTTTACGGTTCTTAGTGCCTTACCGTAGGCGTGGCCAGATACCATGCCGGCAGCATTTAGATCCTTCCAGATATTGGGCAGCTGCTCTTTTTGTAGACCGACCAGATCGATACGCTGACCACCGGTCAGTTTCACCATCGGCACCTCATACTTATCTGCGGCATCTGCAATCGCGCGCAACTCATCCGGAGTGGTGACGCCACCCCACATCCGTGGCACTACGGTATAGGTTCTATCTTTCTGGATGTTGGCGTGTACCCGCTCATTGACAAAGCGCGATTGTGAATCGTCATGTGCCTGCTCAGGCCAGGTTGAGATCAGGTAGTAGTTCACCGCAGGGCGACAGGTAGGGCAGCCATTTTCATTGCGCCAGTCGAGTTTTTTGTAAACCTCATCAACGCTGGTATAGACCTCACTGCGAATCGCTTCACGCACCTGATCATGGCTATGATCGGTACATCCACACAGCGGCTTCACCTCTGGATGAGAGAAGTCACTACCGACGGTCGATGCAAGAATCTGCTCCACCAGACCGGAACAGCCACCACATGATGCCGAGGCCTTGGTGTGTGCCTTCACCTCATCAAGGGTGAATAGACCTTCGGTGGTGATCGCCTTAACGATGTCACCCTTGGTGACACCATTACAGCCACACACCTCAGCATCATCTGACATGTTCATCACTGAGTTGTTGTCATGCCCTGAATCACCCAGATGACCCTGACCAAACATCAGTGAATCACGGAAGGCGCTGACATCGGTCCCCTCTCGCATCAGCTGGAAGTACCAGGGACCATCCATGGTGTTGCCGTAAAGTACTGCGCCCTGAATCCTGTTATCTTTTAAAACCACCTTTTTATAGATGTTCTGTGATGGATCGCGATAGACGATACGTTCGCAATCATCATCACCATTAAAATCACCGGCAGAGAAGAGATCGATACCGGTCACTTTTAATTTGGTTGAGGTGACTGAACCCTCATAGCGACCATAGCCCAGTTTTGCCAAATGGTTGGCGCAGACCTTAGCCATCTCAAACAGAGGTGCGACCAATCCATAGGTCTGATTACGGTGTTGAACACACTCACCCACCGCATAAATTTTTGGATCATAGCTCTGCATCGTATCGTTAACGACAATGCCGCGATTACAGTAGATACCGGCAGACTCAGCCAGCTCAATATCGGGTTTAATACCGACAGCCATCACCACCAGATCGGCTGAGATCTCTCGACCATCCTGAAAGGTGATCGCCTTAACACGCTTACGACCAACCAGCTCTTTGGTCGAGGCCCCCATCAAGAACTCTACGCCACGCGCCTCCAGCTCCCTCTGTAGCATCTTGCCAGATTCACTGTCGAGTTGACGATCCATCAACGTCTCACTTAGATGCACAACGCGCACCTTCATACCATTTTTTTGCAGACCGTTGGCCGCCTCAAGTCCGAGCAGACCACCTCCAATCACCACCGCATGTTTATACTTTTTGGCGGCATCGAGCATCATCTCAACATCATTCACATCGCGGAAGCCGATAACACCTTCCAGATCGTGTCCAGGCACCGGCAAGATAAATGGTTTGGAACCGGTTGCCAGTAGCAGACGATCATAGACCGTCTCGGTGCCATCATCGGCATAGACGATACGATTCTTACGATCGATTTTGACCACCTTTTTTCCGGTATGCAGTGTGATGTTATTGTCGGCATACCACTCTCGAGTATTGAGCATAATCTCATCAAGATTGGTCTCGCCGGTCAGCATTGGAGAGAGCATGATTCTATTGTAATTACCGTAAGGCTCGGCACCGAAGACGGTAATATCATAGGCATCTGGATTGATCTTTAGCAGCTCCTCCAAAGTACGGACACCCGCCATACCATTTCCAACTAGCACCAGTTTCTCTTTCATCACTCTTATTCCTGTCCTGTATATTCAGATCGGCAAAGCCGTTTAATTTTATTTTTTATATAGTGCAAAGGGTGTGCCAGAGATTCATTTGATCTCTAGATGCGATAGATTGGTGCTTTTATGCTTCACTACATCACCATCTTCCACCTTAACTGCACTTTTATTGTGCAGTTATTGTTGAGATGTTCTTTTGTGATGCGCAAAAAAATCCCCCTGATACAGGGGGTAAAATTGGGTGAAACTATTGTTCAGCGGATCGTTTCCGAACTGACCCTATCCTGCTGCCAGACGTAAACCGGGCACGTTCTCCTCATCGAGCTCTTTTGCTGAATCACTATCCACCCTGACAGGTTGGTTGTGGCGCTCGTGGAGGAATTTCACCACCTCTGCACGGTAGTGATTAAATTTGGGGTCCTCTGCCAGAGAGAGACGATCACGCGGACGCTCCAGCTCAATATCAAGAATCTCTCCCACGGTTGCCGAGGGGCCATTGCTCATCATCACGATGCGATCAGAGAGCAGTACCGCTTCGTCCACATCATGGGTAATCATAATGACCGTATTATTAAGATCCGACTGGATCTCCATCAGTGAGTCCTGCATATGGGTTCGGGTCAGTGAATCGAGTGCACCAAACGGCTCATCCATCAGTAGCACCTTAGGCTCCATCGCCAAAGCGCGAGCGATACCAACACGCTGCTTCATACCGCCAGATATCTCATCTGGTTTGCGATCTAACGCATGAGTCATATGTACCAGTTCCAGATTGTGTAGCGTCCACTCATGACGCTCCTGTCTGCTCTTGGATCTTTTAAAGACCTGATCCACCGCCAGACGCACATTGTCATAGACGCTGAGCCATGGCATCAGTGAGTGATTTTGAAAGATGACCGCACGATCAGGACCGGGCTCATTCACCTCACGATTCTCCAGAAGTACGCCACCCTTGGTTGCCTGCAGCAGACCGGCGACAATATTGAGCACGGTTGATTTTCCACAGCCGGAGTGACCAATTAGTGAGACAAACTCACCCTGTTTCATTTTAAGATTGACGTTATCGAGTACATTCAGTGGACCATTGTCGGTCGGAAAGGTGATACTGACGTGATCGATATTTAGATAACTAGACATTACTTTATACCTTTTAAATTATTTCATTTGAGGCTCTGTTAGATAAACAGCCGAACTATCGAAGAACCGCATGTTTATCCCAGCTCAACCATTTTTGTAGCATTAACATAATGCGATCGAGCATAAAGCCGATCAGACCGATCGCCACAACAGCGACCATGATGCGTGCCAGAGAGTTGGAGCTACCATTTTGAAACTCATCCCAAACAAACTTTCCAAGCCCCGGATTTTGGGCCAGCATCTCTGCAGCGATCAGCACCATCCAGCCGATGCCTAGCGACAGACGTAGACCGGTAAAGATCATCGGTAGTGATGAGGGCAGTACAATCTTAATTGTTTTGGTCACCCAGTTAAGACGCAGTACCCGACTCACATTCATCAGATCTTTACTGACGCCAGATACACCGACTGTTGTATTGATGATGGTGGGCCAGAGGCTACAAAGTGTGACGGTGATGGCCGATGTCAAAAATGATTTAGAGAACATCGGATCGTCACTGACATAGAGCGCGGAGACCACCATCGTCACAATGGGCAGCCACGCCAGAGGTGAAACCGGTTTAAAGATCTGAATGATAGGATTAAATGCCTTATAAAGGACACTGTTCATACCCAACATAATCCCGATAGGTATCGCAATTATTGACCCTATTAAAAAACCGATGCCAACGGTATAGAGGCTGGTCAGGATCTGATCAAAAAATGTGGCCGGTCCCGTGTAGTTTCGAATTTTGACTTTAGCATCAGGATTTTTTTCAAGCTTCTTTGCATTACGTTTCTCCTGTCGCTCGTAAAACTTACTCTCCTTCTCCTGCTCTGCTATGTGCTCCTGATAGAGAACAACACTCTGCTCCCATACCTGCGCCGGCCCCGGCAATACACCCAGAGATGTCTGTACATTTTTGGCACCCACACTCCACAAACCTAAAAAAATCACAAGCGCCATTAGTGGCACTATCAGGGACAATGCAATCTTTGAAAATTTCTTGCCTGTATTTTCACTGGCGAGATAACTTAAAAACTGATCGAGCCTGGTGTTACCAAATGTTCTGTTATTTGCTAGTAATAAACTCATTGTAATAATCTCTTTTCACCCGTTAATAAGCGCCATCCATGGCATGCCATAATCCACTACAACCTATCCTTAACTAATTATTATTAGATTTTGTCTTTCGCCTTTAGGCCAATTTTGAACTTCTTGAGGTAGTCATTTGGCTTGCTTCCGTCATAGACAATATTGTCGATAAAATGCTTTTGTGGATTACGGTAACCTCTCTCAGTTGCGAAGGCTGGAAACTCACTGCTCTCCATATGACCCTCAGCAATCAGCTCTTTTGCTGCCGCCTCATAGAGATCTGGACGATAGACACTCTTCGCCACCTTGTCGTACCAGCTATCGGGCTTCTGATCAGAGATCTGACCCCAGCGTCGCATCTGAGTGAGATACCAGACCGCATCTGAGTAGTAGGGATAGGTGGCGTTGTAGCGGAAGAAGACATTGAAGTCTGGCACCTCACGCTTGTCACCCTTCTCGTACTCAAAAGTACCGGTCATTGAGTTGGCGATAACATCGTAGTCGGCACCCACATAGTTGGATTGCGATAGAATTTTTACCGCCTCTGGACGATTGCCGTTGTTATTGGCATCTAGCCACTTGGCTGCACGGAGTAGTGCCTTAACCACACGAATTGATGTGTTGGGATACTTCTCAGTAAAGGCTTTGTTCATCCCGAACACCTTCTCTGGATTGTTTTTCCAGATCTCATAATCGGTAACCACCGGTACACCAATACCTTTAAATACCGCCTGCTGATTCCATGGCTCCCCTACGCAATAACCATTAATGGTTCCCGCCTCCATGGTGGATGGCATCTGCGGTGGCGGGGTGACTGATAACAGTGCATCGGCATCAAGCGTGCCACTGGTATCTCCTTTGTGTGGTGCGTAGTAACCGGGATGGATACCACCAGCGGCTAACCAGTAACGTAGCTCATAGTTGTGGGTCGAAACAGGGAAGACCATACCCATTTTGAAGGGCTTACCTTCTGACTTAAACTCTTCAACCACAGGCTTAAGAGCATCGGCCTTAATAGGATGCATCGGCTTGCCATCACTCTGCTTTGGCACATGGGGTTTCATTTTGTCCCATATCTCGTTAGATACAGTAATCGCATTACCATTTAGATCCATGCTAAATGGGGTGACGATGTGAGCCTTGGTGCCGTAACCGATTGTTGCAGCAATCGGCTGACCTGCCAGCATATGAGCACCGTCAAGTTTGCCATCGATGACACCATCCAGAAGCACCTTCCAATTCGCTTGCGCCTCCAGCGTGACATACAGACCTTCGTCCTCGAAGAAACCCTTTTCGTAGGCAATGGCAAGAGGGGCCATATCGGTCAGCTTGATAAAACCAAATTTCAGCTCCTCCTTCTCTGGCTCACCAACTGCTGCGCTCGCACCACCTGTTGCAAGTGAGAGAGACCCCATCACTCCTGTAACTGCGAGTGCAAGTAGTCCTCTCTTCAGGAATCCACGACGACTCCCATCTCTACTATTTTTCATTGATAACCCCTCTACCTTGCTATTCGTTAATTCAACAAAGTGCTTCATATCATTTGGAACACTTTGTGATTCTGTATTCATTTACAGAATTAGATTTTGCTAATGCAGGGGATGTGCCAGATATTGAAATTGTTTAAAAACCAGGTATTTACGCTGCAATTGGTTATAAATCATGATAAATCACACCATAAATGCACTCCGGTGAATCACCACGCCTCCCAAATGCCCCTTTTTGATTCATTTATCCGTGAGTCATGCCTCTGGGTAGAGCAGATCGACCTAAACACCCCGTTTTTGGAACATTTTCCACCTAATATTGCTATTCTCTTACCACTACAGGGATACACATCTCTATATATGACTTACAATTAGAGTCATCACAGGTTAGATCTATCCCTCACCGCAATTAATTTAACTGGATTCAAGATTAGGTAATGAGCTCAACCCCAGAACATCTCCTCAAAACACACGAAGCCCTGGTCCATTCCGAGAGGCAGAAGGTGATCTCGCATGTTCAGCGCAAGTCAGGTGAGTGGATTATTAATACGGTGATGATCGAGGGATGTGATGCGCCATTTAAGTTTAAGCGCAAACAGAAGTACAAAGATCTGAATGGACAGAAGGTTAATCTGACCTACTACCCCGATGTCGAGGTGGTCGCCGGATTTGAACTGGAAATAATGAGTGTCGTCCGCATTCGAGTCACCTAAAATATCGTCTGTTATCTTTGATTTGATTGAAGCAAGACCGTAAACCATGAGCAACAGTATCGTCGCCACCATCCCTTTTGACTTTAAGGGAGAGCATCACACCCCCTCCGCCCTCATCGACCTGGACAGGTTCATCGCCAACAACCATGAGCTGCCCAACATCTATTCAGAAGTTGCCAGCCTGAACCAGATTGGTCTCTACAGTTATGAGTATGAGGTGCTGATGTCTTCTGAGATCCACTTCTCTAATGCTGAGGGTTTGGCAAAAGCGTTTATTGATGGCATCCATTTCGATTTTGATGGTTTTAAACAGCACCTCCATGAACAGAAGTCGCTGGTTGCTCTAAACCTCATCGCCAAAGAGCATCTACAGATCGACGACCTTGAGCAGGAGCCTGCCCTGAAGCGGGCCCTGCTTGAGGCCTGTCGGTATGGTGAGAGCCTCTCCCAAACCTGACCGTTAATACTTCAGAGCCCGGTATAGATATACTCTCATAGCGGGTGACCAGCAGACTCTCTGCTAGAATGGCTCCGTTACCATGTTAAGGAGATAGCTGTGTCACCCGAAACCATCATCAACTTCTGGTTTGCCGAAAGCTCTAAAGATTTCTGGTTTAATTCAACCCCCGAGATGGATCTTCAGCTAAGAGATCAATTCATCGACACCTGGCTTGCCGCTGCAGAGGGCAAGTTGAGTGCGTGGGAAGAGAGCCCGCAAGGTGCTCTGGCGCTGGCGATTATTCTCGATCAATTTCCCCTCAATATGTTTCGAGGCGTCCCCCTCACCTACTCGACCGAGGCACATGCACGCAACATTGCCCGCAAGGCGATCGACAGAGGATTTGATCAACAGCTAAATGACGAAGAGAAGGTCTTTCTCTATCTCCCTTTTATGCATAGCGAAGATCTCACCGACCAGGCCCGTTGCGTTGAGCTGTTTAACAAACCCGGGCTGGAGGAGAGCTACCGCTTCGCCAAACACCATCAGGATATTGTGCAGCGCTTTGGTCGCTTCCCCCATCGTAATGAGATCCTTGGACGCCATAGCACTCAAGAGGAGCTCGACTACCTCGCCTCTGACGAAGCCTTTCACGGTTAGTAACCACAGTGGCCGCCACCAATCTGATCATCAAGGCCGGAACCAAACTCCCCTCGCTGGAGAGTCATGCCGGTGACTATGAACAGTGGATGGCGCAGATCCTCAATTGGGATAAAAATGATTACCAAACCGTATCGGTCTATCTGGGTGAAACCCTGCCCCCGGTTGATAAGGTGAAGCGGGTCATCATCACCGGTGCCGGGGCGATGGTGACCGATGATGAGCCATGGATTAATGAAAGTGCTGAGTGGCTGGCAACGGCGGCCAAAACGGGGATTCCCATCCTCGGAATCTGCTTTGGACATCAGCTGCTGGCCTACGCCCTTGGTGCCCGAGTTGGCGATAACCCACGTGGCGTCGAGGTGGGTAGTGTCCCGATTCAGCTGACTGAACAGGCGAGTGAAGACTCACTTTTTCAAACACTACCCAAAAGGTTTAGCGCCAATGTGAGCCACATGCAGTCGGTGCTTGAGCTGCCGGTAGGTGCACGTCTGCTCGCCTATAGTGAAGATGAACCGGTGCATGCATTCGCCTATGGAGAGCAGGTATGGGGCATTCAGTTTCACCCCGAGTTTGATGCTGAGATCGTCAAGCACTACATCCGCTACTATGATCCGCAACTCAAAGCAGAGGGGCGTGATATCAAACCTCTGTTAGCGCATGCCATCGATACTCCGGAGAGTTGTGCCCTACTCGGCATCTTTGCCCAAATTCAGGGCGGGTAACCGATACGGTTAGCCCATTTTACCGGCTCTATTATGGTGCAGCACTCTCCCCGTTAGCAGCAAACCATCGAGTACTAATATTAGCACTCCAGAGTTTATTCCCCGGCACACTCCTGAAGTTATCCACATTTCCTGTGGATAGATCTGTGGACAAATATCCGCGCCCCCTTGAGCCAAAAGGGCTGCTGTTAGATTGTTCATTTTTTGACCATTTCATGACACTTGATTTATGTAACGCTTATCGAGTAAAGTCACCTCCCCGCATCACTGACTCTTCGGGAGTGCACCTTTATGAAACAGAAATCTCAGCCCCCCAAAAAACCGGCAGGCAAACCGCCACGCAGTCACGGCGGCCCTCGACCTGGTGCTGGACGTAAACCGGGGTCAGGCCGTTTTGGTGAAGAGACCAGGGTGGTGCGCATTCCCGAATCGAGGGTCCCTGAGGTGAAACAGTGGCTGGCACAGCTACAGCAGGGCTATCCTGAGAGCATACTCAGCAGCGCCAATGACAGTAGCCCAATGCTGGTCCCCATCTATGGTCACAAGGTGGCCGCCGGCTTCCCCTCTCCCGCTGATGACTATGTGGAGGGGCATCTCGATCTCAATGAGCATCTGATCCACCACAAGGAGGCGAGCTTCTTCCTGCGAGTCTCGGGCGACTCGATGATTAACGCCGGCATCCAGAACGGCGACCTGCTGGTGGTCGACCGCAGTGTTGAACCGAGCAACGGCAAGATTGTGATCGCCGCCGTCGATGGCGAACTGACCGTCAAACGGCTTGCCATCAAACGCAACAAGACCTGGCTGATGCCCGAAAATGAGAGCTTTGCACCCATTGAAGTGAAGGGCGAACAGGATATGGTGATCTGGGGTGTGGTCACCTCCGTCATTCATCAATTCTGAACAGCATGCCCATTTTTGCTCTCATCGACGGCAACAGCTTTTATGCCAGTTGCGAAGCGGTATTTAATCCATCGATATGGAACCGTCCTGTCGTTGTCCTCTCCAACAATGATGGCTGCATCGTTGCCGCCAATGCACGGGCCAAGGCGATAGGCCCCATCGCCTTTAAGCCGCTCTATCAGGTCGAGAAATATCTAAAACAGCATAATACAGCTATATTTAGCTCTAACTATGAACTCTATGCCGATATGAGTTCACGCATGCACTCAATTGTTGGCAGCTTTGCCCCCAACCAGGAGATCTACTCTATCGATGAGTCGTTCCTCGACCTTAGCGGAATGAGCTGGAATCTAACCGACTATGCCCAGCAGATAAAACAGCTTGTTAGAAAGTCGATCGGTATTCCGGTAGCGGTCGGTATCGGCAAGAGTAAAACGCTGGCAAAGGCTGCAAATCATCTTGCCAAAAAGATTGAACGACATAACGGTGTACTCGATCTGAGCTCATTATCAGAAGATGCCATTGATCAACTTCTCTCCAGAATGGATGTTGGAAGTGTTTGGGGTGTCGGTAGAAAACTGACACCCAGATTAAAAAATATCGGCATCCATACTGCACTGGATCTTAAACAGATGGATCGTAACCATGCACGTAGAAATTTTAGTGTGGTGCTACAGACCACCGTCGATGAGCTTAATGGAATTGCTCGCATAAAATTTGACGAGGTGATCGCCAACAAACAGCAGATCATCTCTTCACGATCCTTCGGCACCCCGGTCACCGATCTCCATTCAATGCAGGAGGCGGTGGCAACCTACACCGCCAGGGCGGCACTCAAACTGCGTAGACAGCATACACAATGCATGCAACTGGGGGTGATGATCACCACCAACATTCATAAGAGCAACGAACCCCAATATAGTAACTGGCACTATATTGAACTGCGCTATCCATCAAACAGCACCAATGAACTGATCCATATCTCCAGACAGGCGCTACGCTCAATTTACAAAGAGGGCTATCGATATAAGAAGGCGATGGTGGTGTTAAATGACATTCGCGAGAGTGCGCCGATACAGATTGATCTATTCAATCCACAACTACGCGATACAAAAAGGGATGAGAAATTGATGAGCGCCTATGACCTGATCAATCGGCGCATGGGTGGTCGAACCATTCAATTTGCCGCAGAGGGAACATCTAACTTTAAACAACAGCGAACCGATTGGCAGATGAATCGTAACCGCCTCTCGTCACGGGCCACCACCCGCTGGGGCGAACTTAAAATTGTTATTTGAACAGGCGATAAAAAGATTTAACGCGGTACCTCTTCTAATCTAATTATTTAAAGCAACATCCGTATAGCACAATATTTTTCCCACATAAATTTGTTGTTTCCTATTTCGCATGATATAAACCTCTTAACAAACAGGGACATATAAAAGAAATATGGAAAAGTTATTTAGATATATTGTAGTCATATCAACTGTATTGTTTGTATTCCTCCACATCCTGCCATTTATAGACCATATGTGGCTAACGGAAAAAGAGCTTGATTTGGCCGCATATGATGCATGGGGCGCAAACCTACCAACTAACATTTACTTTTATTGGGGAAATCTCTCGGTATGGGTCACCATATTTATAGGTCTTTTCTTCTATATACCAGTTTCTCGAACTGCTTTTGTCATAATGCTTGTATTAACTTCCATTGCATCATTTTTCTATGGCTTTTCAGTTCTGCCGGCAATCAGTGCCACAGTAGGTAACATTGTCACTATGACAGATGGTGCGCTTTTAGTAATGTTGTACTTAACGTCAGTATCAAGGC
>JAPHSO010000120.1 GCA_026193675.1 Gammaproteobacteria bacterium
CCTTTTACATATTGAGTATGAGTTGTGGGGCTGATCTGTTGCTGAAGTTGTGCAGTCGTGTCGGTGTCATTACTAATATGATTCTCAAAAAGTCTGACGATATCCAGCTTATCGGCGGCAACTGCTGTTTCAGTTTTTATATCTCTAAGGTCAACAAAGTAGCGTGTAAAAAGATTGGGCACTTCAGTAACAATATCGGTGTTTAAGAAGTTGCTCTCATTAAAGATATCGTGATAACCGCCGCGCTCCTTTTTTATAAAATGAGAGACATCATTCATGTTGGTGATAAATGAGGATCTTTCACAACGTTGAATACATTTATCATCAACGATATTCTTTTTGCATCCGGTCACCTGATGGAAAAAACAGACGCGGCTGGTCATCAATACAATCGGATGATAGATGCTATAGATCAGCTCAAAATCGTCGGGCCGTTTGATCTGCTTTATCTGTCTGCGATTGATCTCGTTGGAGATAAATGCGCCGGCACAATTAAAGTACTCTTTTAGGCATAGCAGGCTGAAAGAGTTCACCAGATTCATGTAGGGGCCAGCTAACCATGGAATGCCTCTCTCATTGGCGGCAAAGGCGATGCCGCTATTATTGGTGACGATACGTGCAGGCTTTACCTGCTCAAGAAACTCAACGGCAGCAGAGTAATCATCTCCCAGCAGCACAGAGGGAAACCATGGAATTAAATTTTTGTTGTTGCTGAAAAGTTCTACTAGCTCTGCATCTCTATTATCTAAACGGTTAGGAAGCTGAAAACAGATTTCTGCATCGGTCTCATCACATAGATGCAGATCATCCTTCGATGAAATTAACAGGGATAAAGCAGGTTCAATACTATTGTCAGATGGGTTCTCTAATTTGGGTGGAGTAATCGGTGCTGCATACTCTTTCGAACCATTGAGCAGGAACAGAATTCGATTTTTTATTAGAGTGAGATCTTTGAAGGGGATATAGAGGTCACTTTGAATTGTGCTCAAATCCAGATGCTCAATGAAGTACTCCGTCTCATTGATCGCCTTAAATCGTTTCAAGAGTGAAGCATGATCGAAGCAGGATTTGGATGAACTTTTCCTCTTTGAACTGTTGTCATCAGTAGCTGCAGTAGTTTGTGCAAGATTAGATTCAGAAACAATATCAAATGAACTGTCGGGTGAGGAAACGTTCACTGTAAGTGGTGCGCCAGCCCTGCCGGAGAACTGCAGCGACAACGGTGCTCTGTCGATAGTTAGCCTGTCGATCTCATCTTTAACATTGCTGATCATCTCTGTCTTAATATCAAACAGCTCTTTTTTGGCAGTCGTTAAGTTTTTAACGGATATACCACCAATCTGTTCGGAGCGGTGTAGAGCGGAGTTGTCGCGCGGATTATCAATAAAAACACTTTTACTAATTTCTCCCTGTAAAAATGAGTTTGAAAAGTCACGATTAAACACCTTGCGCAGATCGCTATTGTCATCACTTATCCTGTTTTGCTCATAAAAGCTTTGGAGCTGTTTTCTCCAGGTGCTGACCACGGTATGCACGTAGTGATATTTCTTGATCCTTCCCTCAATCTTTATCGAATCCACGCCGGCATCTGCGAGTACGTTTAGATCAGAGAATGCGGAGTTATCTTTGATATTGAGAGGGAAGTCGACACCCTCAGCGGTTGTAAGATACTGGTCACGACAGGGTTGACTACAGCGTCCACGATTGCCCGAGTTACCGCCATTAACCGAACTCATATAACAGAGGCCGGAAAAGGAGATGCAATTGGAGCCGTGAACAAACACCTCGGTTAACATTCCATGGTCATGGGCAACAGAGGTCAGATGGGTTATCTCCTCAATATTTAACTCTCTCGACAGATTAACTCGGGTTGCATTCAGTCTGTTTAAAAACTTTATTTGACCTTCATTATGAGTGGTTAGCTGAGTCGAGGCGTGAATTTTAAGAGATGGGTAGTATCTGTTAAGGAGATAGAGCAGTCCCAGATCCTGAACAATAATTCCATCTAATGATGTATTAACCAATTTGTTAAGCAGATTGAAAAGGGCGGTTAATTCACTCTCGACAATGATGATATTGACGGTAAGGAATATTTCACAATCATGCTTATGGGCCAGTCGTAAAATACCCTGCAGATCATCAAAGGTTATATTCTTGGCGCGTCCTCTCGCATTAAATCGATCCAGGCCACAGTAAACCGCATTTGCTCCGGCAACGATGGCCGCTTTTATGGAGTCGATGTCTCCGCCAGGCGCCAGTAGTTCAATCTCTTTAGTCATGGCGGCAATTATACTTGGTTATTTTCGTGCCAATAACCGCATATATATCAGGTGAAATGATGGGGCCATCCCAAATGACAGGAGGCAAGCGTTATTGATCTTGCGGCTGTTCTCTCGCGTTTTGTTTCTGTTTTTGAAGCCATTTACGAAATGCGGCAGGAATATGAGCCCGTCCCATACTTTGCTCTGTTCCGATTTCGTTGATGAGAGTCTGGGCCTCAGCACTGCGATTTTTATTCAGGGGATGGGTGTTAAAAAATTCTACTGTACCCCGATCGCCATGTTCTGAATCCAAAACTTTAAATAGTGCTAGCGCCCCTTCAGCATTTCCGTAAATCTTAATCAGACTATTAACCGCATCCCTGTCTGCCTGCTGCTCATTATCCCGTGAATATTTCATCATCGTCACCATGCCGGTTGTGCCCAACAGTTTACTGACCACATCATTGCCAGACGAAGCGCCAACCAGCGACAAAACCAGACCGACAACAATGCCATGACTGGCATTCATAATGGGGTGGCGATGCTTAATATGAGAAACCTCATGGGCAATGATCATTGCCAGCTCATCCTCATAGGTGAGCTTTTCAAGTAGGCCACGATACAAAACGATATGGCCGCCAAGAGTGGCGAAGGCATTAACCGTGTCACTATTTAGATAGTGGACGGTAATCTGCATCGGCTCCGGCAGACCAAGGCTATCGATCACCTTTTGAGACAGCGCTTCAAGGTAGTGGGGGAGAGGCTCAATGTTTTGTTCTTCAATAAGGCCTGAGACAGGCAGACGCTGCTCCACCTCAAAGGGAATCTTGTCTGCAAAATTATCGACCACAAAAATGAGCAGGGTGATAACCAGGAAGATGCTCCCAACAACGCCCGAGGTTAAAATAGCAAATTCCTTTAAAGGATTTTCCTTGCCGGTATTTATCCCCTCAGGAAGTTCTGGGTTTGAGTAGTCCATTATTTAACGATTTGGAATGAGCGCAGTGCCGTAAGCCACGACTTCAACCGAACCGATGCTATTTCCTTTGCCTTTGTGGATGCTGGCTGTTTCGAGCTTGAGGTTAAACACATATTCAGCACTAAGATTTCTCGCCTCTGTCTTCATACGTAAAATGGCCTCGCGTCTTGCCCGATCCAGTAGAGTCTCGTAGGAGCTCATACGTCCTCCTACCAAATTACGTAGGCCGGCAATAAACCGCTTAAAGTAATCGACAGAGATCACCACGCTGCCCGAAACCAGCTGGCTGTCAAAGTTTGGATTACCCTGCGGTGGAATGCGTGATGCGATAGCCGGAATAGAATTTAGATCCTTCTCGCGTTCACGAATGGATGCATAGTGTCTAGACTCTGCATAACGGCCAAAGCCGTATCCCATTGCAAGCAATGTGATAAATATTATGAGATCAGCCATAGCGGTTACTCGATGATGACAGCTGTGCCATAGGCGAACAGCTCTGCAGCGCCAGCGGCGACGCTTGAAGTGGAGAAGCGGATATTTAGTACCGCATTGGCACCAACAGCCTTGGCCTGTTCCAGCATCCGATCATGGGCCTCCTGTCGGGACTCCTGTAGTAATTCGGTATAGCCCTTCAGCTCTCCACCAAAAATATTCTTCAGACTGGCCATGATGTCTCGGCCGACATGCTTTGCGCGCACAGAGCTGCCCTGCACAAGGCCCAGGTGCTTGGTAATTCTCTTGCCGGGTAAAATTTCTAGATTACTGACGATCATCGGTTAACTCCCTGTTGTTAAAATTTAATCTATTGATCTACTGTATCAAACAGCCTGTTGTAGCCATAATCATTGTTGCGCATCAAAATCTCCCTTTGATAGTGATCGCAGTCGTAATAATTGGTCCCTATATCTGTGGTTCTGCCCACCAACCGGTTTTAACATACTCTGACGTTAATAGTTAGATATGTAAAGCACGCAGCACCTTCAATCCATCTGGGGTGAGAAGCCATATAAAGAGGCCACAATTTAAAATAGCGGTGATCCAGAAGAGGATGCGAAAAGATCGTTTTTTAGATTTATGTCGTAACTTCTGTTGTGCAAAGATTGCCCCAGGCCATCCGCCAAATAACGACATCGCATGCAGCGTACGCTCGCTGGTACGCCATCGACCATTTCGGGCAGCTGACTTGTCTATTGCATAGACAATAAAGGTGACCAGACTGGCAACCAAATAGAACTCAAGAATCCATATGGGTGATCTGTTGGTGATAACAGTAACGCCTACTGCTATCAGAAAAGAGACCGCAACGATTATGGATAACATCCCTCTAGCCATTACTCGATGTACTAAGTTCGATAGATGGTTTCAATCAGATGAAAACCAAATTTAGTCTTAATAGGTCCATGTACTGTCAGCACCGGCATTTTGAAGACAACATTATCAAAGGCCTTGACCATCTTGCCCGGGCCAAACTCTCCAAGGTCACCGCCTCTTTTGCCAGAGGGGCACAACGAATGCTTTTTAGCGAGGGCGGCAAAGTCGGCACCTTCGGCCAGCTGTCTCTTCAACTTTTCCGCCTCCTCTTTGGTTTTAACCAGAATATGTCTTGCACTTGCCTTTGCCATCAATCGTCACTTTTTTCCGTATTATCTAAATCGTACTTCATCAGGAATATTGAAATACAAAACCGCACCAATATTACCCTTTTTCAATTTTATTGGGTGGCAGACCCGATTGTTGTGGATAAAAAAATATAACTCACTACACTGACAAAGTTAGTTAACTAATTGAATAATAAAAACAAATAGTGAGTATTGAATAAGACAATGAAAGTGATTATTGCAGGTTCCCGCCAAATTGAAGATGCCAGGGCACTACAGGAGACAATTGATGCTGCCGGATGGGAGATTGATGAGGTGGTATCGGGCGCATGTCGTGGTGTCGATGTGATGGGTGAGGAGTGGGCCCATAGCCAGGGTATTGCCGTTAAGCAGTTCCATGCCGATTGGGTCGCTCATGGCCGGGAGGCGGGGGCGCTACGCAACAGAGCGATGGCAGAGTATGCCGATGGCCTGATTCTATTGTGGGACGGCCAAAGCCAGGGGGCGACCTGTATGCTGCGAGAGGCCAATCGGGCCGGGATAAAGATACATGCTCAAATCTATGGCCTGGATATGCAGCGACTGGATGAGACCGAGCAGGCGATTATCGATTACTACAATGCGGGAAAAGGGCGCATCGTTTATGAAAACGAAAGCTGGAACTGGGAGTATGCAGATGAAGATGCACCAGAGCTTTCCGATGCGGTCATTTCAGAGCTAATTCGACAGGAAATTCTAGTTTCTAAAACAATCCAGGTACTCAATCTAAAAAGTTAAGAGCCCGCTTTTCCATTCATCTCACATAAATTATAAAATGCGTTAAGTAGGCCAGAACGGGTAAACAGATGAAGCGAGTTAGGTTAGGTCAAAGCGGCTTAGAGATATCCAATGTCTGCCTGGGGACAATGACCTGGGGAACGCAAAACAGCCAGCAAGATGCCGATGAGCAAATTGAGTTTGCACTCTCTAGTGGTGTTAATTTTATCGATACCGCAGAGATGTATGCGGTACCGCCATCTCCTGAGACCTATGGCAAAACCGAAACGATTATCGGTGATTGGCTGTCGCGAAATAGCCATCGAAGGTCAGAGTTTATCCTGGCATCCAAAATAGCCGGTAATGGTCTGCCCTGGATCCGCAACGGTGCAGATATTACCGGAGAGGCGGTCATCAGATCGGTCGACGGTTCGCTCAAACGTCTGCAGACAGATTACATCGACCTCTATCAGCTCCATTGGCCCAATAGAACATCCCCCCATTTTTCCAAGCATCATGTGGGCACCGTTAAGTTCTCAGAGGTGGATGCGGCACAACATTCCAATCAGATGCTCGAAATCCTGCAGGCGCTCGATAGCTGTATCAAAGCGGGTAAGATTCGACACTTTGGACTCTCGGATGACACCACCTGGGGCATCAATGAATATCTACGTTTAAGTGAGAAATATGGACTGCCACGACCGGTATCCATCCAAAACGAGTTCAGCCTGCTGCACACCAAAGATTGGCCCTACCTGATTGAAAACTGCATTCATGCCGATGTCGCCTATCTGCCCTGGTCACCGCTGGGTGGCGGTGTGTTAAGCGGGAAATATATCGATGGGGCACGTCCTGCCGGTAGCCGCTGGAGCAAGACGCAACGTAACGGTCTGTTCCGCGATAGTGATATGGCAAATGATGCTGTAAAGCGCTTTGTGGCGGTGGCCGGAAAATATCAGCTAACGCCCAGTCAGCTTGCATTAGCCTGGTGTGCTCAGGTCGATGGGGTCACCTCGACCATTATCGGTGCAACAGGCATGGCGCAACTTAAGGAGGATATTGAGGCATTTGAGGTTACTCTGCCAGATGATGCGCTGAGTGATCTCGACGTAGTGCTACGCCAATATCCAATGCCCTTTTAAAAATTCAATATTGTCGAATATTTAACCTATATAATATTGTGCATCATTGAAATAGGTTGCTATGGTGGTAACCATAGATTCAACACAACAAAACATGAGCACAGGGCGTGTGATAGAAGATACGGTGACCGCAGCCAGATTGATCGAGCTCCCACTTTTCAAAGGGGAGTGCAGTGAGTCAATCGAATGGCTACTAGAAAAAATGGAAGAGCGCTGGCTACAACCGGAGGATATCCTGTTGCAGCCGGGTGATCACAATACACAGCTTTTCCTCATTCTTGATGGAAAAATTCGGGTCGAGCTTGATAATTCCAGTGAGGGGGTCATTTCGATCCTGAGTACCGGGGAGTGTGTTGGTGAAATATCGGTGCTTGATGGGCAACCAACTAGCGCCTATGTGATTGCCCACGAGCCATGTCGGCTGTTAGTCATAGAACGAGAGGACATCTGGAAGCTGATCGATAACTCCCATGCGGTGGCAAAGAATCTACTGTTTATGCTCTCAAGCCGCATCCGTAACAACAACTCAAATCTCAGTAACTCAATTCAACTGCAACGTCATTATGAACAGAACGCCCGTACCGATATCCTGACCGGGCTTTATAATCGACGCTGGAATGATGAGATGTTGCCCCGGTTAATAGAGCGCTGCCGCATTGGAGAGGTGACAATGGGGCTGTTGATGATCGACATTGATCATTTCAAACAGTATAACGACAGCTACGGGCATCAAGCGGGAGATGAGGCGCTACGGGCGACCGGAAAAATGTTACTTAGCCACCTGCGCCCTAACGACTCGGCGGTGCGCTTTGGTGGTGAAGAGTTTCTGCTGCTCCTCCCCTCAACGGAAAAAGAAAATGTGGTGATGGTGGCAGAGAGGCTTTGCCAAAAGATGAGTCAAATGAAAATAGTCGACCAGCATGGAGAGAAGCTGCCCTCGATCACCATCTCAGTTGGCGCAGCAATAATGAATAGAGATGATACAGTTGATTCACTCATTGCCGCTGCTGATAAGGCACTCTACCGAGCCAAGGAGATGGGGCGTGACCGGGTGGTTGTTAGTGAGCGTTAATAGGTTCTCATGCCAATCTACACTGAACTGAATACATTACTTTAAGTTAAGCTTATAAATTCGTTCAAAGCCCTTTTGACTAAAACCATTCATCCGCTCATTTCCAACGAGTATGACGGGAACACCTGTCGCCCCCATATCCTTATGCTCTTTGGCAGCAACAGGATCTTTTTCAATATCGTAATCTGCAAATCGAATGCTGTTTTTATTAAAATACTTTCTCGCCTTTTTGCAATAACCACACCACTCAGTCGAATACATTACCACTCGCCGGTTAGCCGTCGACTTGGTTTTATCGCTCTTCATAAAGGTGACGCTCTGAAAAGAGCTTAGTTGCCTAAGTTGTACTCTCTCAGCCTGTTGGGACGTTGGCTTTCTGTCTCCGAAATGAAGCTTACCCTGTGCATCCCGCCATTTGTATATTTCAGCGCTAGCACTACCGATGAACAGAAGCATTGATACTAAAGTTACTAGACCCTTCACAACGGTATTACCTACAGGATGTTGGCAGTAGTTGCACATCTAAATTTTGTCCAGCGCAATTCCAACTTATAACGCCATCATTCACTTCCGGCTCTAAAACGATGTACTGCTCCTCTCCCTGCTTGTCAGTACCAACATTCACACCGATAGTACCGCTGTTGTAGAGTGCAATTTCATAGTTGGTAGTTTGAGTATTTAAGGTTTCGCTCTCAAAACCGAGCTCCTGAAATGATTTGGGCCATGTTTGATTCTCTACCGCATATTCAGCAACCTGTGTTTGAAGTGCTTGCGCCTCGCTATAGGCCGTAGTGTATTTGGCTTTGAGCGTATATTGTTGATAGGCTGGAATCGCAACGGCAGCAAGGATACCGATAATCGCAATGGTAACGAGTATTGATGCGCCACCACCTGCACCAAATCGGGGAATAAAGATTGAGAGTATCCAGGCAAAGAGATGGCGTCGGGGATGGCTGATCTCTTCACCTCTGCTGGCGGCTATTGCTGATGCCATACGCTTGGTCAACCAGGGATAGTCGCCGTTTAACTCATTAAACGACATCCAAAATCCATTAGTCGCTTCAATTTGCCCTAAATAGGCATCGACGTTGATGGTTTTCCAACGAGTATCTCCTGCAGCAAGTGCCGCAATAGCCGCTTTGATGTCATCCTCAGATTGACAGCAGACAGCACCATATCGATCGCAGGTGTACTCTTCAGCTCGTCGAAGTGCTGCCCCTAGTAGAGGAAGTATTGAAGCGGGCATTGTGAATACATTCCAGGTCAGATGTTTCCTATGAATGTGCCCAAGTTCATGTCCGATATAAAAGTCGAGCGCATCAGGCTGCTCTTCGAGTGCATCAATAATATCTGAAAACAGAACAATAAAATGTCGGCCTCTAAAGCGGGTTGCCAATGCGTTAAAAAAGTCGGCGCGTAAAATGTAGGCCTCTGGTATCTCCTTAAGTTCAATTTTGTCACAACAGCGAGTTAAACGTTCATAGAGGTCAGGGTATTGCTCAGGTGTGATCTTGACACCAGTACCTTTCAGATATGAGATGAAAGCTGAATGGGCAAATAGAAAAAAGAGGTACCCAAATAGAAAATAGATTAAAGCGATTCCGAGAGTTCCGACAATCAATGCGGTCCAGAAAATGGCTGATATAGTTATCGCAATACGGATAAGTGTTTTTTCGTGTTTATAGATTAATTCCATTTGTTTGACTCCTGTCTATCTATACTTGAATGTGTTGTAAATGCTTGTTTATTCGATCGAACTAACTCTATTGCGATATCTCTTCCGCTTTACCCAGCTTAATCGCATTTTCAAGTACAGCCCGGTTAAAAAAGATCGTCTCCCTGGTTGTGGCATTTCGCGTTTCATAACGCTCGCCATCATCTGCAATAACCTCAATGGTCATACCTGAAATGACAAAAGTTCTACCAATCAGACTGTCCATACTCTAACTCTTCTCATCATAAGAGAATTTGCAGTGACCATACCTGATAACCAATACAGTAATCGCCATTAAGAGAATGGCGCCACCAATTCCCAATATTCTCATTGTTTCCAGATTTTTCATATCCAGGATCAGGTAGCGGGCCAAAGCGACAATAGCAATATAGAGCGGCATCCGCACAGGAAGCTTTCCAGACTCAAGGTATATGGCAATCATTGCCAACACCTCAAGATAGATGAACATTAACAGGAGATCGGCAAGGGTTACCCTTGCTGCACCGACCATTGATGAAATTTCAAAACCGAATGCAATCAATGTCGATAGCGAAATGATAGTTAGCCCAATGTACTCAACAATTTTAAGCCACTGTGTACTCATCACTTTAAAGTCTTTCATAATATTCTTTTTCCTGTTCTAGAAAGCTAAAACAATTGATATGGGATGAGTCGCTCACTACACCTATTCTGGTGAGCAAAGAGACTCAATCAGTCGCTCAATCTCATGAGTGCAACAGCCCATGCCCATAGTGGCATAGGTCTCCTTTTGAACCGCGTCAACTGTTGTCGCACCATTAACGATGGCTTTAATAATATCCATCCTGACAACCTCATTACAGGTGCATAGGTTTTTGTCTAAATTATTCTTAAGAATAGGGGGAAGCCTATCAAGATGTTTTATTTCAGGATCAATTTTCAAATTCAAACCATCAGTAAATCAATTTAGTTAAGAGGTTAGAGTATAAAACTTTATCAGTTTATTGAGAAATAATCCTCAAACATTAGATAGCGTTACAAAATGGGTGCTGTCTCCATCAATTCCGCACAACAGTCATATGAATTAAATAATCCCATCAGCCTTCATCTTCTCGGCTACAGTCATTAAAAATTGTTCAGCCTGATTTGCATCGTACAAAACAGGGGATCTGTTCTTCATAGCGGGGTCGGTTCCAACCCAGGTGCTGCTACTGATACTGGCCATCCAGTTTGCCTTTCTCCTATTGGGGTCCAGCAGGCGAACATTAAACAGATAGGTAATCTGTGTGGAGTGTTGGCTAGAATTGACGTGAACACTGTCTGCATAGATGAAAAGCATCTTGCTCTTGGCGATAGCCTCATTGCCCGGTTCAAAACCGGCATAGGCGAAAGGCATTTTAGTTTTACTGCTTCTAACGCCAACCACCTCTACACCATAATTTGCAAACAGCTCTTTAGCTTGACTCATTAGGAGTGCTCCAAAATTATCAAAGCCGGTATCTTTGGCAGTGCCCGTGCCTGCTCCCTCATGCGAGACGAATTTCATATCGCTCTTGTGATAGACAAATGAAAGGCTACTAATTGCCGCGCCACCAACACCGGTGTATCGAGAGCTCTGGACAGAGGATTCTGCACTACAGACTGAAACGGTAAGTGCCAATGTTATAAATAGATATAGTCTGGTAGTTATCTGCATAAACAGTGATTTTCCTGGAGTGAATTAAATTCTAAATGCGTTTGTGAAAGAGTTGAGGCAAACTATTTTAGCTGATTAGTTTCCTCTAAAACTTTCCTGTTAAAGATCTGCCTGAGTAGTTCAGCTCTCTGCATATTGACGCCAAAATCGCTATGTCCAACTCTAGATGCTGAACGAAGGTGAATCATCTTTTGTGAATGCTCAATTCTGATCTCCAAATCATCAACAAATCCAAAAATGGAAGAAGAGAAGGTGGCTGCGATGTAGTGGTCACTTTCAACCTGAATGGTTCCGCCCATCTCCAGAACAGTCTGTTTGAGAATGGGCAGAATATTAACGGTGAGGTTTTGAGAAATTACGATGGGTTCAATGTAATGCTCGGTGTCATCTTTGTATTCACTACCGACACAGTTGGGGCTGTTAGGGCATTTGGATAAACCTTCATCGACCAAACCTGGAGCCTCTCCCGATTTAGAAATAAGAGCCAGAACAAAGAACCAAATAACGGCAGCAGCAAATAGAACTAATAAGATGATTAAAGCAGATTTCATGATTTTCATTTCTAATAACTAAAAAATTCTATCAAGTCGAAACCACTCTAACGCATCTCCGGGTTGTTGGCTCACCTGTACCATTTTAGCGGCCACCTGCTCACCAGAAATGGGACGATAGCGCCGCAGCCAGGGAATGAGATATAAAACTGGCAATAACAGACTGCCCAGCTTTTCTGCCAGCCGAAACTCCGGACGTTTACCAAGCAGCAACGAAGGTTGAAAGATGGTAATACGTTTAAAGGGCAGAGTTTTTATTTTCAACTCAAGCTCACCCTTCATCTTGAGGTAGGCGTTGTTGCTTTGAGCATTGGCCCCGTTGGATGAGACCAGAAGATAGTGAGCAACACCACTATTCGCAGCCAGCTGTGCAGCTCTATATTGATAGTCGAGGTCAACCCTGCGTTGCGCAGCAATTGTGCCTGCCTTGTTAATGGTTGTTCCAAGGCATGAAAAGAGAAAGTCTGAATTGGCAAATGAAGAGGCGTAATCCTCCAGATGGTCGAAATCGACAACCCGGTTAAACACCTTGGAAGATTGATGCTCGGCAGGGCGGCGGGTGAGAGTAATCACCTTGTCGATATGGTCAGCACCGGCCAGTCGGTTGACCAAAGCCTGACCGACCAATCCTGTCGCACCGATAACGATAGCTATTTTGCCCATGTATTACTCAAATGCCGGTGATATGAAATAACAGAGCCAGAGTATCTAACTCAAGTGAGCAAAGCCACCTCTAAAATTCTACAGCTTCGAGACCTCTTTTGCTTTACCAAGCCTAATCGCTTTTTGTAGCAC
>JAPHSO010000127.1 GCA_026193675.1 Gammaproteobacteria bacterium
AATCGGCCATCAGGTGTGATGTAAAGCCCTAATGCGGTTCTCTTTCTAATCTCTTCCATACTGAATCCATCACGTACGATATAAAAAGAGTCGTGAATGTCTTGATCTAGCGGATGAGAACGGTATCCGGATCCAATCGCTATGTTGTAGTGGAGTCCTGATTTCGAGAGAGAAACATCGGGTGCGTAGTAGAATCTACGGTTCTCGTAGTCCTTTTCACCGCCCAGTTTGGCAATCACACCTCCCATATCGTCACCGTTGGCATCCTTGGCCAATTTGGCTGCGGAGGTGTTTTCGTTGTTAAGGTCTATACGCCATAATTGGGCGCGCATATCGGCGGCATAGAGACGGTCGGCATAGCCATCACCATCGGTATCAAGTACGGTGATGTCCGCAGGGATGCTGTTGGTCATCTCATCGAGTATCAGATCTGGATTTGCTCCGTTATTCGAACCGACAGGCCCGGCCTGCCAAATTTTGGCACCGGTCTTGGCATTGACGATGTAAATCGCTCGACCCTCAGTATCATCCTCGGCGATTTCGTTGCCATCCTGGTTGGTATCATAACCGCCACCAAATATCAGCACATCGGTATCGTTACCATTAATCCGTATTTTGGCATGGGTTGCTGAAGACCAGGTCTGACCTAGCTCACTAAACTCGGCACTACCTCCCGTAATGGTCCATAACAATACGGGATTTTTACGGTCACTCACATCAAGCGCATAGTAACTTCTGCCACCACGGCGCATACCTTGGTAGAGGTAGATATGCTCACCGGCTTCAAGAGAGCCTCCACTTGTTAGTATCATGCCGTTGTTATTGAGATCATTAAACCAGTAGGTGAGCGGGCCATCCAGTCCATAGGGATGAGCCTCACTACTGGAGTTTTCAAACAGTTTTGGTAGATTTGAGAGTAGCTCTTGTGGCATGAACGCGAACTGCTCTGAACCATCTTTGACATTTATAGCATGCAGATATCCACCGTTGGTTCCGACAAAGAGGCTGATATCCGGATCCGCTTCAGTACCACCATAGGTGATTAGAATTGGCTTTGCATGAATTGGGTCACTATAGCTGCGTCGCGCATCAGTAGCGTCGTTGTCATCATCATCATCGTTCAGGTCGACTCCTCGAGCCCATTTCAGGATGTCTGCTCGAAGTGTGTCTGACATTGCGCTATCGCCGAGCATCACCTTGGTAATGTCGCTATTGTCCTCATGGAACTTGTTGCTGCTGGCACTGAGCAGGGTTGATGTCCCTGTGTTGGTATAGACGTTGCGGGTCAGGCTCAACTCACCGGCAGCACCCCCCAGCTCCACCTCCGCTCCATCTGGTGCATCGGCCGCATCGGTCCAGAAGCTGGTTGCATCGCTACTGAAAAATCCAGTATTGGGATCAACGGCAGGAGCACCATTGGCATCAACTATATCGGTCTTGGTCAGTTTGAACTTCTTCACATTGCCGTTCCAGTTGGGGCGATCTCCAGGACGGAACAGGGCATAGTAGAGCTCATCACGATGGGTAAAGCGGTTAAAGGCGTTCACCGAAACCGCAGGGGCAACAAACGAGGTGTTGATTGCCAGGATATCGGTCAATATCGAGGCAAAGGCGTCGGTTAGACCCGCGGTGTCATTTGCGGTGTAGTACTCACCTCCGCCCTTGTTTGCTGCATCCTGAAGGAGCGGCAGGTTGATCGCAAAGCCAATGGTGTAGGTGATGACGTTCTGTTTGTCGGGCTGGTTATCACGACAATCCTGTTTATACATATACTCGGCCTGCTCGTCGAGACAGTTGCCGGTGCAGCTCGAGGAGCCGGTCAGTGCGGCAAAATCGGTCTGCGACCTGATCTTGCTATCGGCTCCGGTGTCATAGGTGGGCTCACCATCGGTCAGCAGGATAATAAAGTTCTTTTGGCAAAAGTCATCAATAGGGCTGTCATAGACTCCGGATCCGGGGCTGGTAAGTGCATCGGGATGGGTCGTACCTACACCAGAGGCGTCGCCATAATCCTCCTTGGCCCCCTTAAAGTACTGGTAGCCCTCGTAGAGGGTTTCCGCAAGTGGGGTCCAGGTCTCAGCAACCAGACTCTGTACTGCGGCATCATAATCAACATCGTTACCGGGAATAATAGTGGTCAAACCGGTGAGTGGATCGAATATAGTCTTCTCGTGGGTGAGCTTATCCATCGGCATGAAGACATGGCCGCCCTCGCTGGTATTAAAGCGCATCAGGCCGATATTGACATCGGACATACTGACGACCAGGTCGCTGAAGACCGATTTGACGACATCAATTTTGGGTGTGTCGACGGTAGTGCTTGAGCCCTGTGAGATGTTGTACCAGGCTAGGTAGTTGGCGCTAAATACCTTATAGGTGCTACCGGTACGACTCCAGTTGATATCACGGCGATCGTCAGAGCGCCATGGACCGCCATTATCCTGATCTGCAGGATATTTATTGGCGCCGCCATTGCCGTGGACCCCCCAGTCGGCCTCACACTCAACCCAGTCATTGTGATCCCAGCTGCTCAGGGTGTCCCACTCGTCTCCGCCCGAGCGATCGCGATAACGGGCAAAACGGTTGAGATAGAAGCCGGAGGATCCGACAGTGTTACTCAGGGCGGTAGCAGCAGCGTTACAGGTGAAGGAGCTGTCATCGATATATTGATCAGTAGCACAGGTTGGCGGGGCGTCGCCACTGCGGGCCCAGTAGATCTTGCTGGTGTCACAGCCGCCAAAATAGGGATCGGCATTGTAATCAACGGTAGGGTCGTAATCGATACCACTACCCTCGGTCACGGTGGTGACAGGTACTGTCTGACGCATACTTCCCGAGTTATCGATAATAAAGAGGATATTGGGTCTAATCCGGTTTGATGTCGCAGAAGAGCCAAGATAGACCTCGGTATCATCAGCAATGACCGCAGTAGCTGCGACAAGGGCCAATAGCAGAGAAGTGCTATGGAGGAGTGATTTGTTGAATAGGGTTTTCATGTTGCACCTCAATCTATTAAGTATGCTGTAACTGGTTCAGGTCTTACGTTATTTCCAGTCGATCAAAATGACCGATCTGGATGCCTTAAAGAACTTGATATAGGCACGTTTGCCTGAGTAATCCTTGACATCCTGGCGCTTAATTTTTTTTCCGTGGACCATAAAATCGGTCTTTTTATTGACCGAAAGGCCAGAAGGGCAGCTATCCTCATCACAACCGTTGAGCGTAACGCTGCCCCCCGTTCTGAATATATTCATCTTCACTTTGACCTCTTGGGCATCAAGCCCTAATTGGTCCAGATATATCTTGCCGATGGCATGGGCGTTGCCAATTGCAAGGAGATTAAACAGTAGAACAGAGATTAATATCGCTGATTTTGAGAGATATTTAGACATGGGATAACTCCTTGCATAAATCGAGCTGTAACAGGGTGGAACAGAGCGAAATTAATTCGCCATGCTGTAAGGTTGTTAGTCGGTAAAAACAGGTGGTGGCCATTTTATAAACCTCCGGGTAGGACACGTTCGACACCCTGGATATTATTGACAGTGGCATTCGAGGTGTTGATTGTCGCGACAGCGCTAATCTGAAATGGAACACATGAATATTCTCCGGCAGAGTAGCCTGGACATACACTACCTGTCCCTGTACGGGTCATGGTGCTGCCTCCAGTCGTTATCGCCACTCCAGCTCCGCCTATGGCATCCACATAGCTTGCCATTATTGGGTCGAGGAGGGGCTCAAGAGGTGAGGCAAAACCTATTCCTCCGTTAAATGCGGCTAATGAGGGGTCATTGGCCTCCAAGTAGCCGGTGTCAAAGGGGTCTGAGGCGCGAATCGTATCTTCAATGGCTGACTCTGCAGCCTGAAATGCATACATTGCATGCTGTAGGTTATGTGCCATCCGTCCCTCAAGTACTGAAGTACTGACAGCATTAACCCCAATCATTGTGATAACCATCAAGATTAACAGGCTTACTATGAGGACGAACCCTCTTTGTGAACGCATCGAATCTATTGTGATAGCTCTGTTCATTGTTTTATCTTCTTAATCTAGATTGGTACGAATGAGGATGGTTCGAGTAAATACTCTGCGAATTCTATTCTCACCCAGGGCAAATGGCCCCATAGTGCGGGTATTAAGCAGGCGATAGGTTTCAGTTTCCATCTCTCCGGTACGTAGTGGCGTCAGGCTACTCATCAGTAGTGCAATCCGCACACTCATGATACGCTGCCAGTTGGTGACATTGTTGGCATTAACATAGAGATCAGCGATATCGTCGTTATCCATGTCTTCACCATAGAGAATCTGCATATTATCGACTGCCTCTACCAGAACCTGAGAAGCCACACTGCCACTCCCCAAACAGTAGAGATCAAACTGGCCATCATTGTCCTGATCACCAATAAAATAGGTATTGGTGATTTTTACCCCAGCATCAGCAGGCAGCACATTCTGCCCCAGGCAGTCTTGAGTCGACCCTGTAACAGACTCACTTGTTGTGGTAATTCGATCACTGGCCCTTCCGGAAGCGACAGTCATACCCATTAGTGGATCGGTGTGTGGATCGATGTTTTCAATGGGTAGTGGTACGAGGGGATCGAAAGGATCAAATGCGATAATGCCTACGTCAGGAGGAATCGGCATGGTTGTTCTGAATCCTGCAGAGCCAATATTGCGAGCGAGAGTATCTAGAGCGAAACGGGCGTTTTCTTGCAATCGCCCCAGCTCATTTTGCATGGTATAGCTTGTTTTATTGCTTGAAGCAAAGGTGATAATTCCCCCCACAACAGCTAGACTGATAAACAGTGCAACCATCAATTCAACAAGTGTCAGTCCACTCTGGCAAAATTTTAATGGAAATGGTTTTGTGTAAAAAATATTCATGGTTGTATTGCCAGTGAGACAGAATGACAGTCGGTTGAAGCATCACCTGCATTGATACAGTTTCCTGCCCCATCCAGAGCATCAAAGTCGCTCCCCTGCTCTTTTCTTGTGCGCCAATTGACAGTAATTGTGTGGACTGAGTTGGGGCTACAGGGGTCAAGATCGGGAGTGCCACTTGTAGCATCACTATCGTCACATGTAATTGTGGCAGAGGCCATTGGGAGTATGGCATTAGGATCGAGGGGATTGAGTCCGGGGCTGCGTACATTTGGATTGCCCCCATCACGAATACCACCACAGAACCAGGTATTGATATCGAAGGCTGCCATATCATTGACATTACAGTTTGTTGCAGGTGTGACTACATTGCCACCTTCATCATAAAACTCTTCACAGATGGTAGGAGGGAAAGCCGCGCAGTCAATAGTGGCTGTAGAGTCGACATTTAGAAATTGGTTATTGGTTACCGCACTGGGGTTGGCTCTAATACGTTCAGCCATATCATTGGCATAAATAACAGCTACGGTCTGCAAACTGGCTCCACTATTACTGCGCAGTGCAGTAGCTTGAAGCCCCGCAAGCCCCAAAAAGCCGATGCTCATCACCACCATGGTGACCATGATCTCAATCAGGGTAAAACCTGAGTGGTTTTTCAATATTGTTTGGATGTACATATGGTTACTCATCAGAATATCATCCTTCACAATTGGCAAAGCCGGTGTTTGGAGCTGTATCAGTGCGAGCTCGCCCTGTACGATTGATGATAACGGCCCCTCCCAAGGTGAAATCATCTCCATCTAAGACATCACCATCACCATCACGGTCATCACAGTGTACAAATGTACCAACTTGGCTGCTAAAGCCGTTGGGCTGATAGATGACCATGTTGGTGAAATTATTGTTGGGAATTAGAGTTGATCTACCAGACAGTGCGCCAAAAACGCGGATAATCTCAGCAGCTTGAGGAGCATTATTATTGTCGGCGTCCACAAATATGATCCATCCCTGTTGCCAGCCACCATTATTAGCGCATGTAGCGCCATCGGTACTTCGGCACAATATGACATTAAATCCGCGCTTGATTGCTTCACTTCTGGCTATACTTAGCGCCCCAATCAAGGTATTGATCTCTGTTGCCTGTCTGTTGTTTTGCAACATCACCTTAAAGCTCGGGGCTGCAACCATGGCAAGGATGCCAACGATTGCCACCACAATCATCAACTCAATTAATGTAAAACCGTTACTTTTGTTCATGCTCATATTTATAACCCAAACTCTCAAGCGATCAAGCCTATTAAGATAAGTGGTGTAGAATATCTGATAAATGGTATTGAGGTTGCGAACGAGGAATTTTTGTTTGAGCTGAATAGTTCGGGACGCCCTCTTCTTAGCCTTATATAATCGGTTTCAAATGAAATGGAGGCCAAGCTTTTTGTTTTTAATACCAGATTTGCTTTTTAGCGCCTCTAACTATTTGAATTTAATAAAAATTTAGGAAAGCTGTTGAATCGCTCTATAGAGTTTCTGGTTGTAGGTGGTGGGCTGATAGGGCTTCTTACTGCAAAACTACTTCATCAATCTGGTGTTGATGTCGCCCTTGTTGAGAAGGGTGAGATAGGCCGGGAGTCCTCCTGGGCCGGTGGAGGTATCATTTCGCCGCTCTATCCATGGCGTTATCCCGATGCCGTCACACAATTGGCACTCTGGGGGCAGAGACGGTACCCAAAGTTATGTGATCAATTGGCTTCGGAGACCGGAATCGACCCAGAGTGGACACAAAGCGGTCTGCTGATGCCAAATCTGTCGGAAAAAGAGATTAAAGTGGCGTTAGAGTGGGCTGAACGGTACGGCTATCCCATGGCGCAGCTCAACTCGGAACAAATTGGTGATATCGAACCGCATCTAAGCCATTTTTCATCGGCCCTCTGGATGGAATCGGTGGCTCAGATCAGAAATCCCCGTTTGGTCCAATCGCTGAAACGCTCCCTTGAACTATCGGGGGTTCCTCTTATTGAGGGATTTGAGGTTGATCGAATTGTTGAGTCTAACGGGCGTGTTAGTGGTGTTGAGGCTGGCGGTGTACTGGTCTCTGCTCAGCATGTCATTGTCTGCGGAGGCGCCTGGAGTGGCGAAATTCTCAAGCGTGCAGGGGTGGAGCTATCCATATCCCCTGTGAAGGGGCAGATGCTGCTGCTAAAGAGTGAACCCGATCTCCTAAAACGGATCACCCTGCTGGAGGGGCACTACCTGATTCCTCGACGAGATGGGCGGGTGCTTATCGGTAGTACGCTTGAACATGATGGATTCAATAAAGAGACAACCGATAACGCAAAAGAGGAGCTGTTAGCTGCGATGGAAGAGCTGGCGCCAGAGCTGAACCGGTTTGAGGTTGAGATGCAGTGGAGTGGGCTGCGTCCAGGTTCATCTAATCAAGGGATACCGTTCATTGGCTCATGTGGCCCTGACGGACTCTTTATTAACAGTGGTCATTTTCGAAATGGGGTGGTTTTGGGGTATGCATCAGCACAGCTGTTAGTTGATATGGCTCTCGGCCATGAACCAATAATCAATCCGGCACCATATCTTGCTGATTAGAACCCAAATCTACTTGTTTAGAGGTAAGTTTAGATGTTTGTTGGCTTCCATGTACTATTTGCCCCAAAATCTGTAGCGTAGCTGGGTAAGATATGGTACATATTGTCGAGTTTTTTAGTAGCGCCCCTAAAATTAAGAATATTATGGTGGGCGCGATATCAGTTGGAGGATTGAGTGAGTAACGCATCAGAACTTGATGGCTTGAAGGTCATGGTTGTCGATGATAGTAAGACTATTCGGCGAACCGCAGAGATGCTGTTAAAAAAAGAGGGATGTGACGTCATTACCGCTAATGATGGATTCGAAGCTCTTTCAAAAGTAGTTGACTATAATCCTCAGATTATCTTTGTAGATATTATGATGCCTCGTCTCGATGGCTATCAAACCTGTGCTTTGATTAAGCATAATCAGAATTTCAATAAAACTCCCGTTATCATGCTTTCTAGTAAAGACGGTCTATTTGATCGGGCTCGGGGACGAATTGTGGGGGCAGAACAGTATCTGACCAAACCATTTACAAAAGAAGAGTTGGTTGATGCGGTGAAGCAGTATGCTATTAATCGATAAATGGATGTATTTAATTTTAACATCAATGACCAACAGAATTGCGTTTTAGGAGAACTTTAGATGGCACACATACTAATAGTCGATGATTCACCGACAGAGGTACATGTACTGACCACAATGCTTGAGAGCACAGGCCATACGGTCTATTCGGCGAGCAATGGTGAGGCGGGTATTGAGATGGCAAAAGAGTTAAAGCCAACCTTAATCCTGATGGATGTTGTTATGCCGGGTATGAATGGTTTTCAGGCCACCCGTCAGCTCACCCGTGATGAAGATACTGCCAATATTCCGGTTATTATTGTAACCACTAAAGATCAGGAGACTGACCGTGTCTGGGGATTACGTCAGGGGGCTAAAGGTTATGTGACCAAGCCAATTGATGAGACTCTTTTAATGGAAAAGATTGCGGAGCTAGTAGGCTAGCATCTGGCGTTAACTGACTATGAGTAATCAGGTAAACATTAATCCAATAGAGCTTTTATTAGAGTTGGAGCTACGGGCCAAGAGTCAGGCCGCTCCACTTCCCCAAAAAATTGATATTAAAAAGACCTGGCAGGGGCTCGGTTTTCGTATTGGCTCGGTCAGTCTGATTACGCCACTAGAGCAGGTTTCAGAAATTCTTACCGAGGTTCAGTTGACTGAGATTCCAGGTGTTAAGGACTGGGTTAAGGGGATCGCCAATGTGCGTGGAAATTTGCTACCCATTATTGATCTTGCCGGTTTGCTTACCGGAAATACAGGTATTTTGAGCTCTCGAAGTAGAATTATCGTATCCCAGCATATGGGGATGAGCGCCGGTATGGTGGTCGATGAGATTCTGGGACTAAGAAGTTTCTTTGTTGAAGATTTTTCAACAAAACATGCGATTGATAATGAGCAAATAGCTCAATTTGTGAGTGGTTCGTATCAGCAGCATGGGCAGCAGTGGCCGGTAATCGATTTCCAGGGGATTATCGAGTACCCAGCATTTAAGCAGGTTGCGGCCTAGGTGGCTAAATGATGAATTTGTTAAAATTTCGTGTTGGGATGAGTAGTTGCCAACTGAATGTTATGGAGATAGTGGGAGTTTTAAGTTAATGAGTGAAAAGAAAAAAATGAGCCTAGGGGTGAAAGGAGTAGCCGGGGACCGTACGACAGTTACCGCTGTAGTCCTGATGCTGTTATCGATGCTTCTAGGTATCTCTATCTACATATATGACACCCAAAATGTAGGCTATGATCGGGAATTCCAGGGTATTTTCGCTGATATGCGGATATACACCCAGCAGGTTACAAAATTCTCTGGTATCGCCAATGAAGGTCGCCCTCAGACCTTTGATGAATTGAGAAAGCATAAAGAGAGGCTTGACCTACTACAAAGCTATCTCATCGAGGGTAACCTTGAGAGCGGAATGCCGGCTCTCCCCGCCGATACAAACGCTGCCTATGAGCAGATGCTGAAGGTTTGGAAAGAGTATGAGAAAAACGTCTTCACCATTGAGAGTAAGCGCGGAATCGTTGTTGCTCTGAGTGAAATCGTAAAACTGATTAACCAAAACTCTGAACAGATGCTGGTGGGAGCCGATGAGGTTGCGACACTGATGGCCTCGAATAAGAACTTTAAGCTGGAGCAGGTCTATATTGCTGCTCGTCAGATGATGTTGACTCAGCGACTCATCACCAATGTGAATGAGGTATTTCGTGGAGGTGAAACTGCAGCGATAGCGGCAGAGCAGTTTAATCGTGATGCTGAGCTGTTTGCTCGAGTTAACACTGGATTCCTTGATGGGGATAAAGAGCTCAACATTAAAGCGGTTAAAGATGAGGAGCTGCTAGGGTTGGTAGAAGACCTTGGCGATATCTTTGAATCGTTTAACCAGCAGGCTGGTGGTATCAACGAACGTGGTCCAGATATTATTCTGGTCTCTGAAGCGATTGACAAAATTATCGCGCTGAATGATCCACTGCTCAACAGTATCGACACGCTTGAAAGCTCATATGAGAACTATGTAAACGGTCGACTTATTGACGCGACCCTTGGTTCCGCCTTTGGTGTTATTACCGTACTACTGCTGTTACTGCTGGGCGTTCATCTGAAACAATCGGGTGACCGTCGTCTGCAAGAGACAGAGATGGAGCGTAAAAAAACGGAGACCATTAACCGCTCAAATCAGGAAGCGATTATGCGACTACTTGATGAGATGGGAGACCTCGCGGATGGTGACCTTACGGTAAATGCAACAGTATCAGAAGATATCACCGGAGCGATAGCCGACTCGATGAACTTCACGGTCGACGCATTGAGAACCCTGGTATCTCAAATTACAGGAAGTGCGACAGAGGTATTGAGTTCGGTAGAAAAAACACGAACCACAGTAACCAACCTCTCGCATTCAAGTAGACAACAGGCTGAACAGATTGTATCTGCGAGTGCTGCTGCCAATGACATCGCAGAATCGACAAAGGGTGTAGCAAACAACGCAACCCAGTTGGCAAGTGAGTCTGCGCACTCGGTTGATATTGCAAAAAAGGGTGCCCAAACGGTACAGAAGTCGATTTCTGGTATGAATACCATTCGTGATCAGATTCAAGAGACCTCAAAACGGATTAAGCGACTTGGTGAAAGTTCGCAGGAGATCGGAGATATCGTTGAGCTGATTAACGACATCGCCGAGCAGACCAACATCCTCTCTCTCAACGCGGCGATTCAGGCAGCAATGGCCGGTGAAGCGGGTCGTGGTTTTGCGGTGGTTGCGGACGAGGTACAGCGTCTTGCGGAACGTTCAGCAGATGCGACCAAGCAGATTGAGGCTCTGGTGAAAACCATCCAGACCGATACCAGTGAGGCGATTACCTCAATGGAGAGAAGTACCAGTGAGGTGGTTTCGGGTGCGAAACTGGCGGAGGATGCGGGTACCGCACTTTCTGAGATCGAGCAGGTATCAGCCAAGCTGGCTGTTCTGATTGAAGGGATCAGTGATGCAACTAAAAACCAGACATCTGCTTCATCTAATATCACCAAAACTATGGACCAAATCCTGGAGATAACAACTAAAACGACTGAAGAGACTGACGAAACTGCCAGTTCGATTACCAACCTGGCCGATCTGGCAAATGGTATGAAGCACTCTGTATCTGGCTTCAAGCTTTAAGGATTAAAGAGTTGTTAAACGTTGCATTATGTAACGGGTGCAGAGAGTCGTAGGGGAGTTGGAAGCTGGTAATGCAAAATAGTGAACAGTTTGATGTAAGTACTCTGGCCTGGGTTAAGGATGAGATTGACGATACTCTGAACCAGGCTCGGATTGCACTTGAGTCATTTGTTGATGATGAAGAGGATGCATCTTATCTGCGCCAGTTTATCGATCTACTACATCAGGTTCAGGGAACGCTCAATATTGTAGAGCTCACCGGAGCTGCACAGTTTGCCGGTGAAGTTGAGTCGCTGGCAGTTAAAATTGGTGATGGAGAGATAGATGACCATCAACAGGCATTTGACCTGATGATGCGCTCAATTTTGCTTTTGCCGGATTACCTTGAAAGTCTTTTAGGCGGCAAGCAGGATGATTCGACACCGTTAATTCCCCTGTTAAATGGAATCAGGGAGCTGAAGGGTGAGACCAAGTTAAATCCGTTTCAGTACTTTATTCCCGATCTTAAAATACTGCCTCCTGATGATTTCGGTAGCAAAAATCCAGATGCGCCGATCAAGTCGGTTGCACAGAAAATTCATCACCATTTCCAGAGCGCTCTGCTCAATGTCTTACGTGAGAAGGATCTAAACAACAGTTTCAATAAACTGGCGGTTGTTTTAGATAAATTCTCTCAATATGTGGTGAATGATTATGTTCGCCAATGGATGTGGGTGAGTGTTGCTTTTGTTGATGCATTTAAGAGTGGTCAGCTACAGTTGGCGCGTGAACATAAAAGTGTTCTCGGAAAAATTGAGCAAGCGATTAAAATTATTGGCCAGTCTGGTGAGAAGGGGATCTCCAAAGGACCTCTACTAAAGCTGACTAAGGCTATTTTATGGCACATCTCAAATATTGAAGGGGCCCCGGCAGACTCTCGTGTCGGTCAGCTGCAGTTAGCGTTTAAAATCGGCTCCGCATCAGTTTCTGAAGGGAGTGGCGTCACTCTTACATCAGACCTCAAGCAGGCCGTATCAAATGACATATTGACTGAGCTAACCGGGGTTAAAGATACTTTTGACCTGTTTGTTCGTAGTGATAAAACAAATCTAACTCAGCTCGAACCGATGGCTGAGAACCTGAACCGCCTCATTGAAACCCTGGGGCTGCTGGAGCAGGAGGATCTTCAATCGATTCTTCGCACTGAAGTTGCTGTTATTAAAAGACTGATCTCTGGTGAAATCGAAGCTGATGATGACACCCTGATGGGCGTCGCTGGTGCCATTCTAATGGTCGATTCTGCCATGAAAGATTGGGGTAGCGTCGACACCATGGAGAAGGCCGACGCTACAGATGAGCAGGTCGGTGAAGATATGGTGCAGGCTGAACACCAGAAAATGGTGCGTCAGGTAATGCATGAGGCGCGCGAAGATCTGATAAAGGTTCGTGAAGCGGTTATCCATTATCTTGAGCAGGATGGTAATAAGCAGGTACTACAGGAGGTTCCTTCTCTACTGTTAACCATCATTGGAAGCCTGAAACTACTCTCCTATAAAAAATTGGCGACCATTCTCACCTCCTGTCACCTCTTTATCGATGAGCAGATGATTCAGGCTGAATCGATGCCTGATGATGATGAGCTCGATACCCTGGCTGATGCGATTATGGCCGTTGAGTATTACCTTGAGGCATTTGCTCAAAGCAAGGTACATCCCGGAAAGGTTCTTGAAGTTGCCAATACAGCTATTACCAAACTTGGGTACCCGGCAGAAGAGAGCCGGGTTATTGAGCCAATCACGCCTGCTAATGATGAGACGGAGTTCGAAGACTCTGAAGAGATTGAGATTTCAGAAGAGGTCATGGATGAGATTGAATCTGAGACTGAAACGGCAGAGGGTTCTGAAGATAATACTGCTGCGGAGTCGATCGCCGAAGAGGAGGTTGAGCCCGAAACCGTCGATGAGCCACAAGAAGAGCAGGTTGAAATTGTTGAAGAGGTTGTGGCTGAAGAGGCGGTAGCCACATCCGCTGTAGATGATGAGATCGACGAAGAGATTGTCGAGATCTTTATTGAAGAGGCTGAGGAGGAGATTGCAAATCTGCTTGAGGCAATGCCTCAGTGGCAGGCTGATCCGGCTAACAGCGATATCCTGGGAGATATTCGTCGTAGTTTCCATACGCTCAAGGGTAGTGGCCGACTGGTTGGTGCGACTGTATTGGGTGAATTCGCCTGGGCATTCGAGAATATGCTCAACAAGATTATTGATGGCATCTTCAGTCCAAACATGGCGATCTTTGACCTGCTCGATCAGGCGCTTGAGGCTCTGCCTCAACTGATTACCCAATTTAAAGATAAAACGCCACCAACGATAGATATTGAGCCTATTCAATTGTTCGCATTCGAGATCGCTGAGTCGGGTGGTATCCCAGTCTCCGAGTCTGAAGTTACAGTTGAAGAGGAGACCGAGTCGGTTGAGGCGGAGGATCATGCTGAGTTAGTTGAAGCTATTTCCGATGAGATTGAAGTCGAAGATACCGCTGAACAGAGTGCTGCCATAGAGCTCGCTGAAGAGTTGGTTGAGTTACCGGATATTGAGGAGGTTGAACAAAGTGCTGCAGATTCAACTGTACAACCTCAGCGTATTGAACCGGCTCTCTTTGAGATTTACGAAAGTGAGAGTCATGCTCACCTCGATACGATTCGGCATTTCCTGGAAGAGGCAAAACAGAGTGATGACCTTTCGGTAAAGGAGCCACTTGTCAGAGCGTTACATACCCTAACAGGCAGCTCACGCATGGCCAATGTTCCTGAGGTGTCCGAGGGTTGCTCTGTCGCTGAAAAGTATCTGAAATCTTTGCAGTTGAGCCATACACCGCTTCCAGAAGAGGGGAAGCAGTTTTTAGTCTCTGCTATCGAGTATATCGAGCAGGTTGTTGAACATCTGCGTGATGCCAGTAAGCCATTACCCGATCAGAGTGCATTTCAGGCACGAATTTCCGAACTATACGATGCCGTTGCACATCTTGAAGTAGATGAAAAACAGACACCAGAAGCGGGATTAATTTCTGTCCCAGCGATTGAGGGGGATGGCGCGGACCTCAATATTGAAGAGGATGTGATTGGGGAGATCGCCGAGGAGATTACGGTTGAAGAGGTGGAAGATCTTGATTCTTCTCAGCTTGAAAGCCTGGTACCTGAAACGGAAATTTCCGTTGAGATTATTCCTGATGAGACTCCTGTTGAAGAGGCCAAAGAGGAGATTGCTCCTCAGATAGAGCCTCCCCAACAATACTCAGTACCTCCTCTGACGGCGGCAGACAGCGAAGCGACTGCTGACGATGATGATGAGGATGACGTCTTAATTGAGATCTTCCTTGAAGAGGCCGAGGAGCTGATCGACGCAACAGAGGAGACTCTGCAGGAGTGGTCAAACAATCCTGACGATCAGAAGCTGGTTAAATCGCTACAGAGACAGCTACATACGCTTAAAGGTGGCGCTCGCCTTGCCGGTCTCAAAGAGATTGGCGATTTGAGCCATAGTCTTGAGACTACATTTGATGCAATTGTTGATGGACTACTCAAGCGTTCTCCTGAGATGTTCAATCTGCTTCAACTGGCCCATGATCGACTGGTCACACAACTGGATCAGGTGCGTCAACACCAGCCGGTTATTTCGGGTGAAGATCTCATTACCAAAGTAAATGCTCTGGGTCTTGGCGAAGAGATTGAGGCTGAGACTCAAGATCAACCGGCTGAAATTGAGACAGCTACTGATGAACTCTCTACTGAAAGTGAAAAACTCGATGAGAGTCTTGAAACGGTGGAAGAGATCTCTCCAGAGGTTATCGGTTCCATTGTTAATCTTAAAGGCGATGTTGAAGCCTGGATGTCCAAGCCTGATGATGAAGTTCTGACAGGTGAATTGGTCGAAAAGATTGGTAACCTGAAAAAACAGGGACTGATTCAACAGAGTGGAGAGTCATTCCAGAATCTGTTGGAGTCGATTGAGCGTCTTACAACTGCGGTTAATAGCGGTAATCAACTGCTCTCATTTGAGAATAAAATGCTCATCGAAAGCGCATTTGAATCGATGAACAAGGTTTCAGAGTCAGGAAGTTCTGAAGCTCAAAGCAGTATTAATCGTGAGTTAATTGATAAGATTGATCAAATTCTCGCTTTTGAACAGCGGAAAAGGACAGAAGCGGTTGAGAAGTCTGAAGAAGATGTCACCGAAACAGCTGGGCCGGTTGAAGAGGCTGCTACCGGTAGTTCTCCTACAGAGAAAGAGCCGGAAGAACCTTCTACAAAATCTGAGCCTGTCTCGGATGATAAGGCCAGGTCTGCAGAATTTGCATTCCAACTTGCAGAAGAGGAGAGTAAGGAGAGACGTCGACACACCTCCAGAGTTCAGCACGAGATGGTTCGTGTGCGGGCTGACCTGCTTGATGAGTTGGTCAATTTTGCTGGTGAGGTGAGCATCTACCGTTCACGGGTAGAGCAGCAGATTGGCGCCTTCGGTGGCAACTTGGGCGAACTGGATCAGACCGTCGATCGTCTGCGGGAGCAACTTCGTCATCTTGATATTGAGACTGAGGCGCAAATTGATGCCCGTTATCATGATTCGGTGGATCAACTAACAGAAGACCATGAAGAGTTCGATCCGCTAGAGTTTGACCGCTTCACAACTATGCAGCAGCTTTCACGTTCGATGAGTGAGTCTCTCAATGACCTACAGAATATTGAGAGTGCGCTAGACAATTTAACGCGAGAAACTGAAACCCTTCTTCTACAGCAGTCACGAGTAAACAGTGAGCTTCAGGAGAGTCTGATTCAGACTCGTATGATGCCACTGGTTGAGCATGCGCCACGGTTACGTCGTGTGGTTAGACAGACCGCATCAGAGTTAGATAAAAGTATTAATCTCCAGTTTAGCGGTGCGGAAGTGGAGATGGATCGAGGTATCGTAACCCGTATTCTGGCTCCGCTAGAGCACATGTTACGTAACGCTATTTCACACGGCATCGAGTCAGCGGCGGTGCGTAAAAAGGCCGGCAAGCCTAAAGATGGCTCCATTGAGATCAAGCTCTTCCAGGAGGGGTCTGAAATCGTCATGCTGGTGAAAGATGATGGTGCCGGTCTAAACAAGGATGCAATCGTTAAAAAGGCGATCAAACAGGGTTTGATGAAGAAAGGGGATAAGCTAAGTGATCAGGAGATCTATCACTTTATCCTTGAAGCGGGCCTGTCAACGGCTGAAAAACTGAGTCAAATTTCTGGCCGTGGCGTCGGTATGGATGTTGTGGTCAGCGAAGTAAAGCAGCTTGGCGGCTCACTGATGATCGATTCTGAGCTTGGTGTGGGCACCACATTCATTATCCGTCTGCCACTATCGCTTACTGCAAGTAGGGCGCTACTGATCAGGGCGGCCGACCACCAGTATGCAATTCCTCTTTTGAGTGTACGTGGTATTGAGCGTATCGACCATGAAGAGCTGGAATCGGTGATGCAACAGGATAGACCCAGTTTCCAATGGGTTGATGGCGACTATGAGTTGCACTACCTCAGCGAGCTTTTAGGATTTGGTGAAGGTGGCGTTCACACCGATATGCTGCGCCGTCCACTACTGATGGTTCAGAGTGGTGAGTTGCGCATGGCGCTCATTGTTGATGTCCTTAGTGGTAGTCGTGAGGTTGTGGTGAAGTCGCTGGGTTCTCAGTTGAGTGTTCTGCCTGAGTTCTCAGGCGCATCAATTATGGGTGATGGTAGTGTTGTACTGATCCTTGATATTCCTGCTCTTTTGCGTCGTTCAACCCTGCAAAACAGAGAGCAGATGAGAGAGAAGGTGGTGTCGCCGGTTAGACGTGCAGAACCACTTGTTATGGTCGTTGATGATTCGATCACTGTTCGAAAGGTTACCGAACGACTATTGAAGAAACAGCAGATGCAGTGTGTGACAGCTAAAGATGGTGTTGATGCACTGAGTCAGCTCGAGACTGTACAACCCGATGTGATGCTGCTCGATATTGAGATGCCCCGTATGGATGGATATGAGCTGGCAACCAACATGCGTAACTCCGAAAATGAATTGATTAAGAATATTCCGATTATTATGATCACTTCGCGAACAGGAGAGAAACATAAGCAACGCGCTATGGAGATTGGTGTTAATGCCTATCTAGGTAAACCGTTTACCGAATCTGACCTGTTGGAGAATATCCATACCTATCTACCTGAAGAGTTTAAAGAGCGAATGCAATGAGCAGTGCTGTAGAAAAAACTGGTGATCAGATAGAGGTTGATGAGAGTCAGGAGGTTCGCTGCCTGCTGATCCCACAACGAAATTCAACCCTTATGCTTCCAAATACCGTTGTTGCAGAGGTGACAGACTATAGTCCACCCGAGACAACCGAGCACTCTCCTGACTGGTTACTAGGTCTGCTCTCATGGAGGGGAAGAAATATCCCGCTCATCTCTTTTGAGAACTTTTTTGGGGGAGCTGATATCAAAGAGCCAAGACAGGTTGCCGTATTGAATAGCCTTAATGGCAATGGGGAGCTGCCATTTATGGCCATTACGATTAGCGATCTTCCCCGTCTGGCTCAGGTGAACCGATCATCTGTTGAATATATTGAGGGTGATGATGCTGATGAGGGAGAGGCGGGTCCTGTTTTGGCTCGTATGAATCTTTCAGGGGAGTTTGTCATTATCCCTAATGTCGACTTTCTCGAAGATCGAGTTGCTCAATTGGGGATTCAATAGAGCAGGTTAAAGCGTTTGAGTTGAACTCCATCTGCTCAGTCTAATGGCCAGATTATTTAGTTACCCAGATCACCCCATATTCCCTGAATCAGTCCAAGCGCAGCAATAGCTGCTGTTTCTGTACGCAGTACTCGCGGACCAAACCTTACGGCGTTAAATCCCACGTTGCTGGCTGCACGCTCCTCACTATCAGATAGCCCGCCTTCAGGACCGATCAATAGAGTGATGGACTGGTTGCGGTTTACCGAATTAAACCCCAAATCTGAAGAGGGCGAGAGTATTAGTTTGGCAACGGAAGGATTTTCAGAGGTTTGTAAATACTCACTTAATGTGATGATTGGGTCCACAACTGCAACTCGATTTCTCCCCGATTGAGCTGCTGCTGAGATGGCGATACTCTGCCAGTGTTGCCGCTTTTTCTGACTCCGTTTGAGATCAAGTTTAACCACACTGCGTTCAGTCAATAGTGGCACGATGCGGTTCACCCCAAGCTCAACAGCCTTTTGCACTGTAAAGTCCATTTTGTCACCCTTCGATATCCCCTGTAGCAGGGTGATATCCAGAGGAGACTCCACACTACGGTCGATGAACTGGTCGATGGATACCTGGCAATCGCGTTTATCTATCGATTGAATCGTCGCTGAGTATTCTCCACCTTCACCGTTGAACAGCGTGATGAGATAGCCCGTTTTGGCACGTACCACCTGAGCCAGATAGTGGCTATTCTCTTTTGTCAGTAGAACCACGGCCCCCACTTCCAGGGGGCCTTCATGGTAAATCCGATGCTGTCTCATAACATAGTGCGTTGAGTAGAAACTTAACGCAGGTTATTCATTACTGTTTGGGTTGGCCCTACCTGATTCATCGTATAGAAATGAATCCCCGGTGCTCCGGCGTCGAGCAGACGTTGAGATAGTTCGGTTGTCACCTCAAGTCCAAACGCCTTGAGCGATTCCATGTCATCACCATAGGCCTCCAAACGGAGTCGCAACCAGCGAGGAATCTCGGCACCACACATATCAGAAAAACGGGCAAGATTTTTCAGATTGGTAATCGGCATGATCCCCGGGAAGACGGGTATCTCAATATTGCGTTTATTACACTCTTCGATAAAACGCAGGTAGGCATCAATATTGTAAAAATACTGGGTAATCGCTGCATTGGCTCCCGCCTTCACCTTACGTGCAAAGTTATCAAGATCTGCCGTGGCACTTGGGGCCTGCGGATGAAACTCGGGATAGGCCGCCACCTCAATATGGAAGTGCTCACCGGTCTCTCTGCGGATAAATTCGACCAGCTCATTGGCGTAGTGGAGCTCTCCAGTGTCACCCATACCCGAGGGCATATCACCACGCAGAGCAACGATACGTTTGACACCCATACCGATATATTGGTTGAGCAGTTCACGAATGTTCTCTTCGGTTGAACCGATACAGGAGAGATGTGGCGCGGCATCAAGGCCGGCATTAAGCATCTCTTGAATGGTTTCAATAGTCCCCTGCTGGGTACTACCACCGGCACCGAAGGTGACCGATACATATTTGGGATTGAGCCTCATCAGCTCATCTCGGGTTGTCTTCAGCTTCTCCATCCCCTCAGCACTCTTCGGAGGGAAAAACTCAAAACTAAATTGTGGAGATCTCTCTGTCATAGCAGTTGTTCCTGAATCTCTAATAAAAAATCCGCAGGGTCGAAACGGTTCAACCCTGCGGACTAATGTACTACTTAGCGAACGGTGTCGCCAACCTGAGCTAGCAGTTAGTAGCGGTAGTGATCAGGTTTGTAGGGGCCTTCAACAGGAACATCGATGTAATCTGCCTGCGACTGGGTCAGGGTGGTCAGCTTGATCCCCAGCTTCTTCAGGTGCAGACGGGCGACCTTCTCATCAAGAACCTTTGGCAGAACGTAGACCTTGTTCTCGTAATCATCAGCCCGTTGGAAGAACTCCAGCTGTGCCATAACCTGATTGGTAAATGAGGCAGACATGACAAAACTAGGATGACCTGTCGCACAACCGAGATTAACCAGACGACCTTCGGCCAGCAGGGTGATGCGCTTACCATCAGGGAAGATGATGTGATCGACCTGTGGTTTAACATTTACCCACTCATATTGACGCAGTGAACCGACCTCAATCTCAGAATCGAAGTGACCGATATTACAGACGATCGCCTCATTCTTCATCGCCGCCATGTGGTCGTGATTGATGACCCCTTCGTTACCGGTGGTGGTGACAAAGATGTCGCCCATGCTGCAGGCCTCTTCCATCGTGATGACACGGTAACCTTCCATAGAGGCCTGTAGTGCACAGATGGGATCGATCTCAGTGACAAAAGTGGTGGCACCCATACCGCGGAAGGCTTGAGCACAACCCTTACCCACATCGCCGTAACCGAGGACAACTGCGATCTTACCGGCAATCATCACATCGGTGGCACGCTTGATACCGTCGAGTAGTGACTCACGGCAACCATAGAGGTTGTCGAATTTAGACTTGGTAACCGAATCGTTAACATTCATCGCAGGGAACAGCAGTGAGCCATCTTTCTCCATGTGATAAAGACGGTGAACACCGGTGGTGGTCTCTTCAGTCACACCCTTAATTTCGTTAGCGATGTCGGTCCATTTGCTGCCATCTTTGGGTAGATTACGACGCAGTACATTAAGAATTTCAACATACTCTTCGTTATCACCCTCTTGGGCATCGGGAACAGCGCCCGCTTTTTCAAACTCCACACCCTTGTGAACCAGTAGCGTTGCATCGCCACCATCGTCGAGGATCATGTTTGGTTTCTTGCCATCAGGCCAGTTGAATGCCTGCTCGGTACACCACCAGT
>JAPHSO010000042.1 GCA_026193675.1 Gammaproteobacteria bacterium
GGGTGGTTTGGTATTGCCGAGGCCAGAGAGGAGATCACATCTAGCATTCAGCGCTTCCAGGATGCTCCAGAAAAGCCGGCCTTCTAAATCTACCGTCTGACTCGTAGCTGTTTAGTTGCAGTTCTGCCTTGATTTGCATCTAAATAGCTACAATCTAAACTGCACTCCTTTACCTGAAGTTTTGTTATGAAGATTTGTATCGTCTCTGACAGCCACGATAACCGAAATATGCTGGCCATGGCCGTTGAACAGGCCAAACAGTGGGGCGCTGAGGCGGTGATCCACTGTGGTGATGTGGTTGCTCCTACGGCACTACGTCCGCTGCAGCAGTTCGGACTTCCTGTGCATGTGATCCACGGTAATAATACCGGGGATACCTATGCGATGTTTATGCTGGCCCAGGAGCCAGAAAGTGTGATCCACTACCACGGTCAGGATGCCGGGATTCAACTTGATGGCAAGCGTATCTTCATCGTCCACTATCCCCACTATGCGGAGGCGATGGCGGTTACCGGCGATTGGGATATCGTCTGTTTTGGCCATGATCACCGTCCCAGAATCGATACAGTCACCGGAATAACTGAGCAGCAGACACTGCTCCTCAATCCGGGGACAGTTGCCGGAGTCGGCCCCAAAGCAAGCTATATTGTTGGAGATCTAGCTACGATGGAGTTTGAAATAGTAGAGCTTCCCAAATCCTGAACAACATCCAGCTTGCCTGGAGACGATGGGCTTAATAGAATAGCCCCACAAAAATCATAACAAAAATGATTAATAATCATACTAATAAAATCGATATTTTAAGGGGAATTTATGCAACCATTTATGGAATGGAGCGACAATCTGAATACGGGAATCGATGTCATCGATCTTCAACACCGCAAGATTGTCGACTACATCAACGAACTTCATCGAGCATCTCAGACGATTGACCGTGATCTGGTCGGCCAGGTCCTTAACGGCCTAATCGAATACACCGCATCACACTTCGCTTTTGAGGAGGAGATGCTAATCGATAATCACTATGGTGAAATTGATGAGCACAAACGGCTCCATCAAAATTTTATCGAACGAATCAAAAGACATCTGGCAAACCACGAAAAAGGGGCCAATGTTGCCCGTGCACTCACAGGTGAGCTGCAGATCTGGCTCATTGCCCACATCAGCAAAGAAGATCAGCGTTATGTGCCCAGTGTGACAGCACCACCGGTAGGAAGTGCCGTTTCAAAGATGATTAAGAGGTTTTTTGGTTAGGAGGTGAGGGTTGTCTGAGCAGTGGCAGCTCCGGTCTAACTAGTGTAACCATCAATAACCGGCGGTGTTTTTCTCGACCCAGCGGCTGTCACCACTCTCTAAGATCTCTTTTTTCCAGAATGGGGCCTTCGATTTCAAGGCCTCCATCAACCAGCGGCAGGCCTCAAACGACTCTTTTCGGTGGCTCGACCAGACCGCGACCAGAACAATTGGGTCGTTAGGAAGCAGCCTGCCCACTCGATGGATAATTAGCGCATCGAGCAGTCCCCATTTATCGGTGGCCTCCTCGGCTAACTGCTGCAGATGATTTTCGGTCATACCAGGGTAGTGCTCGAGCTCCATTCCGGTTACACCATCTCCCTCATTAAAATCGCGCATGGTTCCAACAAATGTCGCCACTGCGCCCACCTTACCGCTATTTAGTGCACCAATCTGCGCCTGCTCATAACGCTGAAGCTCTTCCCATGGATTGAGGGGATTGTCCGAAACCTCAATCTTCACCACTAACCTCCTGTGACGGGAGGGAAAAAGGCGACCTCATCTCCTGATGAAACAGGATCATTGGTGCCGCAGTACTCCTGATTGATCGAAACCAGGATATTGGGTGGCATCGCCTTGCCACCTGAGGCCTGGAGCCAGATATCGGCAACCGTGGCCACTTCACCAATCTCAACGGTCGCCCCATCACATCCCATCTGCTCACGGAGACTGGCAAAAAATTTCACTGAAACAGTCATTTAGATACCCCATATTTTGCATAAAGACCGGCAAAGTCGCGTCATAACTTTACTGTCCGGCCACTCCGCCCTATCATGGCATAAATTAATCACCAATACTTCCACAATAATGAGCGAACTTACCCATTTTAATGCCACTGGCGACGCCCATATGGTCGATGTCAGCGAGAAGTCAGTGACCAGTCGCACAGCTATTGCCAGCGGCATAATCACCATGCAACAGGAGACGCTTGACCTCATCCTGCAAGGCAATGCCAAAAAGGGAGATGTGTTGGGAGTGGCTCGTATCGCCGGAATTATGGGGGCTAAAAAAACGCCAGATTTGATCCCTCTATGCCATCCACTAGCCTTGAGTAAGGTCGATATCGAAATGGCTCCGCTTACCGACGCTATAGGCATATCATGCCGGGCCACCGTCAAGACCAGTGGTCAAACCGGCGTTGAGATGGAGGCGCTGACCGCAGTGCAGGTCACACTGCTCACCATCTACGATATGTGCAAGGCGGTTGACCGGGGTATGGTGATGGGCGATATTCAACTACTCGAAAAGATGGGCGGAAAGTCAGGACACTGGACGCGTAACTAAGATGGTTTCCCAACGTATTGAACTGTTTCTAAATCTACTCCTGCCGCTGTTGGGCGGAGGTAGCGTCTATCTACTCCTTCAATATATCGGTGGTCACCATGTTTTAAATGGAGAGCTACAATCAATTATTACTGTCATCTCCCTAATGGTTGCGATGGCCGTTTCCGTTATACCGCGCCACCTCATTCAGGCCGAACTACAGGATGGAATAGCCCAGCTGAAAAATGGCGCTGTTCTATTCACCGAAGAGCTCTCTTTAGATGCGCTTCTGGGCGGCAAAATCGTCTCATGGATACCCTTTAAGCAGCCGCTACAGACCACGATCTGCATCGTTGGACCTCAAGAGTGGCGTTATATCGATGTGACCATCGATCGCACCATTAAAAAGAGTAATGAAGGCAGAGTGATTGCAGCCAATATAGATGAGCTGTTCCCCGTACTGGAACAGCGTCTGCAACGTCTCATCTTCTCAATGTCAAAAAGAGATTCCAGTTTTGCCGATTTCTTTGCACAAAACCAGTTGATGAACGATGAGGACATCAACGTTTTCAAGAGCAAGCTTCTCTCTACGATTGAGAGCGATCTTATTCCAGGGCTCGACTACGGAATAGGGACATCGGGAATCATTATTAATATCGATTCTTTGCGCCGCGTAGAGCGAAAATTTGAGAGTGGTCGAGAAAGTTCATATATGGCTGCTGAAGATGATAATCTTGAGATCGATCACCTGTTCAATGAAGATGAGCTCAACTCGATCTCAGCCGCTTTAGCAAAAAGAGACGTTTAATCTCCCTCCCCACCGCTCTGCCAGACTCAACTTAATGATGAAAGGTTATACCAGGGACACCCTGATGATTCAGGGAACAACCTCTGATGCCGGGAAAAGTACGGTAGTCGCAGGACTATGTCGACTCTTCAGACAGCGGGGAGTTTCGGTCGCGCCATTTAAGCCACAAAACATGGCACTTAATAGTGCTGTAACCAGTGACGGTGGAGAGATTGGACGCGCCCAGGCGGTTCAGGCTCAGGCGGCCGGAATCGATTCTCACACCGATATGAATCCCATTTTGATCAAGCCCAACAGCGATCAGGGTGCCCAGATCATTGTGCATGGCAGGGCCATTGGCAATATGGAGGCAGGTGAGTATCACCACTACAAAAAAATGGCGATGACGGCTGTGCTTGAATCCCACAACCGTCTTAAACAGCGCTATCCCTTGATCATTGTAGAGGGGGCCGGCAGCCCTGCTGAGATCAACCTACGTGAGGGTGATGTGGCCAACATGGGATTTGCTGAAGAGGTTGACTGCCCTGTCATCATCGTTGCCGACATAGACAAGGGTGGTATCTTTGCTCATCTGGTTGGCACTGTTGAGCTACTCTCCCCAAGCGAGCAGCAACGGGTTGCCGGATTTATTATCAATCGATTTCGCGGTGACATTAAGCTGCTGGAACCGGGAATCACATGGCTTGAAGAGCGCACAGGAAAAAAGGTTTTCGGTGTCCTGCCCTATATTCATGGGCTACATATCGAAGCAGAGGATGCCATTCCCGAAAACATCGTCCCCTCTTCAAATGGAGAGCACTCTAACCAACTCAGGGTCGTGGTTCCCACCCTGCCACGAATTAGTAACCACACAGATTTCGATCTGTTGCGGCTGCATCCAGATGTCGATTTTCAATTTGTTCAATCGGTTGGTGAAACCGGCAATGCCGATCTGATTATTCTACCCGGTAGCAAAAGTGTGCGTGACGATCTGGCCTGGTTAAATGAGAGCGGTTGGTCGAGTGCGATCAAGAGGCATCTGCGCTATGGTGGAAAGGTGATCGGCATCTGTGGCGGTTTTCAGATGTTGGGTAAGTCGATTCATGATCCGCTTGGATTGGAGGGCGATGCCGGAAGCTCCAAAGCTCTAGGGCTACTAGATATGGAGACCACTCTTGGGGAGGAGAAGCAGCTGATTCGCCGCCAGGGAACCTTAGCTTTAGGTTCTGCACAGGTAGAGGGATATGAAATTCATATGGGGATCAGCAGTGGGCCTGCCCTCCACTCTCCAGCAATCCATTTGGAAAATAGTGATGACGGTGCCATTAGTGAGGATCAGCAAATTCTGGGAACCTACCTGCATGGTCTGTTTGATAACACCGATGCCGCTCGTGAACTGCTGGCATGGAGTGGTTTATCAAAGAATGCTCTTTCATCCGAGGCTCCCTTTGACTATCGACTACTTAAAGAGCAAGAGCTGGATCGGCTTGCAAACATTTTCGAAGAAAATCTTGATATTCAATCTATCGAATCACTGATGAATGCCGGTTGAATATTTCCAACTCACCATCTATCACTTTTGAGGCATATTAGATCACTATACCTTGCTAAGCGGTGAAAGATTATTTAGTCTTCGGTAATGAGTGTTGACCATCATATAGATGACGAAGCGAAGGTAATTATTACCTCACTGAATGGTGATGCCATTGATAGTGAACTTGTAGAGATACTGACAAACTATTTCAGGGATATTAAAAGCCAATCCAGATACGAGGCTTACAATGAGATCATCGACCTGAGAAACGTTCATGGTTTTAAACTGGAACCCCAGAAGATCCGTGAACTGGCCACAATCTCCTCCTCCTACGATAAAGATGGGATTAATACCAAACTGGCAATTATCGCCAGCTCAATTCTCGCTTTTGGCTTAGCCAAAATCTATGAGATCGCCAGAAAAATTGACCGCAAAAGCTGCAAAGAGGTGCGTGTTTTCAAGCGCCTCTCAGATGCACATGAGTGGCTCGGTCTCCCCCCTTAACCTGCTGCTATTTAGAAGTTGCTGTATGCACTCCATCCCACTGTTCTGGTGGCTTTTCAATAAATTTCTGACAACGTTCCATCATCAGCTGCGTGGGTCGATCAGTCGGATAGAATTTCTCAATATCCAATAACATGTTCAGTGCTGTACTGAATTCACCTTTGTAATAGCTCTCCATCGCCATATCAAATTTTTCTGCAAGCGCGGTATTCTCAGGTGTCGCACCTTCACTAAACAGCTGGAATATCTCAACCGGCTCCAGCTTGCCTTTAACTCGAATCTTATCGAGTTTGCGAACCATAAATGCTCCACCAAGGCCCTCTAATGTCCCTTCAGAGATGATAATCTCAACGCCGTAATATTTGGTCTGCCCCTCAAGTCTGGAGGCGAGATTGACCGCATCTCCCATCGCCGTATAGTTAAAGCGGCGAGGACTACCAAAGTTTCCGACAATCGCTTTGCCGGTATGAATACCAATACCAATTCGCATATCGACGTTAAACTGTTTTTGGTATCTTTTATTTAGCTCTTTGAGCGTACTTTGCATCGTAATGGCTGTACGCACCGCCAATATCGGATGATCCGGATCATCCAGTGGGGCGTTATAGATCGCCATCACTGCATCACCGATATATTTATCGAGTGTACCCTTCTCCTTAAATAGGATGTTAGTCATGGCACCCAGATAATCATTGAGCAACATCCCCAACATCTCTGGCGACAGCTTTTCTGAAATTGAGGTAAATCCTCTAATATCAGAAAAGAGCAGAGTGATCTCCCGCTTCTCCCCTTTAAGATTTAGCCCACCCGGTTCATGAATCAATCTCTTAACCAGTGCAGGAGGTACATAGGATGAAAATGCACGTTTGATATATCTGTTGCGACTTTGAATCACAAAGATCTCATACATCTCAA
>JAPHSO010000082.1 GCA_026193675.1 Gammaproteobacteria bacterium
AAAATTTATTGGACAGAAGAGACGACAACTATTCTTCGAGGCCACCGTCACCAGTAGCGATGGAGACAAACTCGCCTCGGCCAAAGCGACCCATTGGGTTATCGACTAGCCGAATCTATATCTCTCTTTGTCTTATTTGATCGTTAATTCATGAACAGCAAAATGTTATCACTAAGCATCAACCTTCCTGCTAAGCCGATCCTGTTTTTAGCTCTACTATTACTATCATCACTCTCACCTGCCTCTCCTCTGGAGTCATTAAAAGCAGAGGCTTCCCAACACCCCGGCACCTCTGGGGTGACGGTTTTAGAAAAAGGGGAGGCATCGCTATTAGCCCGCGCATGGTTAACTGAGAAAGCGACCTCCTCTATTCATGTTCAATACTTCATCTGGAGTACCGATAACATTGGAACGCTAGCCAGTGAGGCGCTGTTACGTGCTGCAGATCGAGGTATCAAGGTAAAGGTCATTGTTGATGATCTGCTGATTGATGCAGAGCCTGAAACACTACTCTCTCTCGGACTCCATCCCAATGTTGAGATCAAAATTTACAATCCACAGCATTCGGTAGGGGTCTCATTTTTTCGCCGCGTATGGAATCTGATCACCAACTTCCGTGGTGCCAATCAGCGTATGCATGATAAGACCGCCATCTTTGATAACACTGTTGCGATCACCGGTGGCCGCAATATGGCGGATGAATATTATGATTATGATCAGAAATATAATTTCCGTGATCGTGATGTTCTGGTTACCGGCCCTGTTGTTTCTGCAATCGAGAAAAACTTTAATGAGTTCTGGCAAAGTCCCCTGAGCGTTCCTTTAGAGGAGCTTCTGTCTGATGAGCGAAAGTCTATCAATAGCAACGATATTCAGAGCTATCGAAAATGGCTGCGAGACTATGCCAATAATCCTGAAAACTATTCTCCTGATGTTCTGCAGGCACGTGCTGCCATGGATAGTGATTTTCCCAAACTTGTTCAATCGATGAGTTGGGCACCGATTGAATTTATCAGCGACTATCCCGGAAAGAATGGCGCCGATAACGGTTTGAGCGGTGGTGGCGAGAGTACAACTGCTCTGGTTGATCTAATAAAGGGGGCCAAACAGTCGATTACGATTCAAAGTCCCTATCTGATCATGCCTGAAGGGGGATTGAAACTTTTTAGTGATCTGATTAAACAGGGTATTAAGGTACGCATCAGCACCAACTCACTCAAATCTACCGACAATCTGCAGGCCTTCTCTGGCTACTACAAACAGCGTCAATCGATACTGGATGCAGGCATTGAGCTCTATGAGTACAAACCTGAGCCTGAAATTATGCGCACCCTGATTGATCGCTACGCCGCTCTTGAGAAGCGGGCACCACTGTTTGCGCTCCATGCAAAAACTTTAGTTGTGGATGGTCAAATAACTTACATCGGAACCTTTAATTTTGATCCACGCTCAGCACATCTAAATACTGAGGTGGGCGTTATCATTGACAATACCGTTATTGCCGAGCAGGTTGAAGCGGCCATCATGGTCGATATCTCTACTGAAAATTCATGGAATCCTGCACACTATCAGGCGGGTGAAAATCCAGGTGATGATGTCCCATTTTTTAAGAGACTCAAATTGTGGTTCTGGTCTCTACTGCCGTTAGAGCCTATTCTCTAATCATTGCACATGGAGTAATGCCATCAATCTTCGCAAACGAATAATCAGATTGTCCATGCCATCAATTGTCCTGTTTGGTTTTAGTCTGGCCCATGCCGGTGATGTTGAGATAGTTGATGCTGAGTTTGTGCATCAATCTAATAACAGTTGGTCGGTTAACGTTACGCTAAGACATGCTGATAGTGGTTGGGATCACTATGCGGACAACTGGCGAATCGTTGATGAACGAGGGACGGTTCTGGGTGATCGTGTGCTCTACCATCCGCACGTTAATGAGCAGCCCTTCACCCGCAGCCTCAACAGTGTTCAGATACCCGAGGGGATCACCACCGTTATTATTGAGGCGCACGATAAACTGCATGGCTGGACAGCGAACCGCCTGAAGGTGGAGCTACAAAGATGAAGAGTCCGGATCGGCAAACCATCTCTACACTTGAGTCACTACCCAACGTGGGCAAGGCTATTGCAGCCAACCTGCGTTTAATCAATATCTGTCATCCCAGGGATCTTATCGGTAAAGATCCCGTCAAGCTTCATCAACAGCTTTGCCAGATTACCGGTAAAAAGATAGACCCCTGTGTGCTCGATACATTTATGTCGATCGTCTACTTTATGGAGGGTGGGGAGGCGCGCCCCTGGTGGTCATTTACCGATGAACGGAAAAGTGAGGCAAAAAAAAGGGCAGGAATTTAGCACTTCCCGCCCCCTTTCATCTAATTCAGTTAAAGATTAGTCCTCAAATCTTTTACCAAATTTCATGCGAGCCATAATGTTATCTTTCAGAATAAGCTGATGATAGAGCGCGGCTAAAAAATGTAGCGCGACAATTGCAATCAACAACTTGGCAATAATGCCATGTACTAAACGCGGCAACAGGTCATTAAAGGTCTCCGGTAAAGATGCACCCTCTACCCCCTGAATCACCTCAGGAACGCCCGCCAGAACCGCAGTGCCAAATCCACTCAGCCCCATCAGAATAACCAGCACATAAAGAATATGGTGAACCGAAACACCCAGTTTGTCCTGTAGAGCATTACCGGTATTCATATGTGGTGGATTAATACTTTTTAACTTCACAATCAGACGGACGATCATAAAGGTTGTAATCAAAAATCCAAAAATCATATGGCCTTTCAGCGCATTGATCTTTTCTGGATCGTCATTGGGAAGAGCAACCAATGCGGTAGAGCCCATAAACAGCGCCATAATCAGCATGATTGCGACCAACCAGTGAAGAATGACAGAGATGTTGTTATAGCGAAGTGCGGTCATAAAGGACTCCTTTCAGATGAGTAACTAAAATAGTTGCTGTGAACTAGTCAATACTGCACAGCTTTTTTGAAAATGATTGTGTCCGCCTGGCAACCAGTAGAATCACAACAAATGCAATCGGCCATGCCACAACAAATGCCTGGCTCCAGCGCATGACAAATCCATTTTCAATTCCGGTATTCACTGCGGTGATCACCGCTGTCATAATGAACACCATAATCACCGACATAATGAAGGCGTTAACGAGCGGGAAGAGACGTGCTGGAAACATTTGGAATACCATCTAGTGAATAATCCTCTGTAGGTGGTGCTGCTTTACCCATTTTTCAACAGCTCAGCGCCTATCACCTGTTCGGCTTGTTCCTGTTCGTAACGGCCCCATTTATCTTTTAAGATGATAACCGTTCTATTTTGCAGATTTTATATGGGCCAACATGCTTGAGTGGATACAGACCAACGATACGCTTCTCTGGTGGCTTGCCGCATCATCTCTGTTTATCTTCATTTCAGGGCTGCTGATAGTGCCCGCGCTGATCATACGGATACCTGCAGACTACTTTTCACATACAACACGCCACAGGCTGCCCTGGTCAGAATATCATCCGGTGATTCGGACGGTTCTCCTGCTCCTTAAGAATATCCTTGGCCTTATCCTTTTGCTAACAGGGATCGTGATGCTCGTCTTTCCTGGACCGGGAATCTTTACTATCATCATTGGCCTCACCCTGCTCAATTTTCCGGGGAAATATCGGTTTGAACGCTGGCTGGTGAGCCGCCCTCCGGTATTGCGCTCAATTAACTGGTTACGACTACGTTCGGGACACCCCTCTCTTGTTATGGAATAGCATGGCACCATGAGGTAACCTAACCCTTTGACCATAAATACTATTTTCTCTTTTCTTTCGATAGTATGTTTACGAACCACAAGATAGCTAACCCGGGAATTTATGCCGAGAATGTTTAATAAAATATTCACCCTGCTGATGCTGCTCAGCTTCTCCCAACTGATTCTGGGAGAGCCCCTAAACAGCCAGGAGAGAGCCTTTCTAGACAGCAAAAAATCGATCCAGATGTGCGTCGACCCAGACTGGATGCCTCTGGAGAAGGTTGAAGATGGCAGGCATGTGGGCATTGCTGCAGAATTTATGCATCTGTTTGAACAGTCGCTCAACATCCCCATTGAGCTTGTTCCGACCGCCAATTGGGCCGAAAGTATTGAGTTGGCTAAAAGCAGAAAATGTGACATCTTCTCCATGGCGATGGCAACGCCTGAGCGCCAGCAGTATATGAATTTCACCAAGCCCTATATCAGTGTGCCGCTGGTTCTGGCGACTGACTATAACCAGCCGTTTGTGGCCGATGTTTCAGAGGTGAGAAATAAAAAAATGGGGATCGTTGAGGGTTACGCCTTTGCCGATCTCCTGCGCGCCAAATATCCCCACATGCAGATTGTTGATGTGCGATCAGTTGATGATGGCCTGCGGCTTGTTGAGGAGGGTGAACTCTATGGTTTTATTGGAACATTGGTCACTGTCGGTTATGCGATTCAGAGTGGCTTTGTAAACGAGATCAAGATCACCGGTAAATTTGACTCCAAATGGGAGCTGGGTATCGGCGTTAGAAATGATGAGCCCCTGCTCCTTTCGGCATTTGATAAAGCGATCGATGATGTCAGTTCTCAGAAAAATCAGGAGATTATTAACCGCTGGATCTCCGTCAGATTTGATGGCGGATTTAACTACAAACTGTTCTGGCAAATTGTTACTGCCATCGTAGTGATGCTTATCGCCTTTATGTATCACTACTTCAAACTCAGGATCTATCAAGATCATCTTGAGGAGCTGGTTGAAGAGAAGACCGCCGATCTCATTCAGGCCAAAGATGCGGCGGAACGGGCCAATCAGGCGAAAAGTACTTTCCTCGCCAATATGTCCCATGAGTTACGAACCCCCATGCACGCCATTTTAAGTTTTGCACACATGGGCCAGAAAAAGATTAGCAGTGCACCTACCGAAAAATTGGAGAGCTATTTCAGTAATATATCAATAAGCGGTAATCGTCTGCTGGCTCTGCTGGATGACCTGCTTGACCTCTCCAAACTTGAATCGGGTCAGCTTGAATTCAATTTTCAGAACACTGACATCAGGCCGATGATTGATGCTGTAGTGGCCGAACTAAATGAGCTGATTCGTGAGAAAGGGCTCACTCTTGAGGTGACCCACAACACTGTTGATACCCACGGCTTTTTTGATGGTGACAAAATTCTGCAGGTGATACGCAACCTGCTCTCTAACGCCATTAAGTTCTCATATGAGCAGGGCAGGATACAAATCTCTTGTGGTGATACCACACTTAACGATGGCACTCCTGCCCTCACCCTGTCTGTTACAGATGAGGGTATCGGCATCCCGGATGACGAACTTGAGATTATCTTTAACCATTTTGTTCAATCGAGTAAAACGCACTCAGGCGCTGGTGGCACCGGATTGGGACTGGCTATCTGTCACGAGATTATTGAGGCCCATGGTGGGACGATTGTCGCATCTAATAATCCACAAGGGGGCGCCATACTCACCTTCGCGATACCACGTCAGCGGCCAGAAACTGACAGTTAGCGACCGTTAATCAATTTTTGGTTTCGAGTCGCTCAGGATAAGAGCGGGCTCCGAAAATGGGGCCAACCGTTCTATAACGTCGAGCACCTCCAGACTAGGCGAACCTCGAAAGAAACGTGTCATCGGTCTATCCATCCACAATCTATCGGCGAATATGTACATATTGTATGGGAGGTCACCATAGCCATCACTATCCTGGTCAAAGCCCTCATATCTATCCCAGTAGTTTCCACGCCAATCATTATCGAACGCACTTGATGAGCTACTGACCAGCACATCGGTCAGGTTATTTTCAAATCGATTATCGTAGATCTTATGCCCCCCCTTCTCACCATAGAAGTACATCGCCACATCGTTATAGGCAAACCGGTTATCCTGTAGCGTAAAGATGTGCTCGGGATGGATTGGCGCATTGGCCACCAGCCCGATAACACAGTGCAAAATTCGATTATGGGTAATGCTCGCCCTTGAGCTGCCCTTGACCGAAATGGCCGATCCGGTGACATCGCGCAGGTGGGATATGTGGTTACCATTTATCTCCACGCCATGTGAATAGATCAGGACCAGCCCCTTAATATTGTTTTCGATTCTGTTCTCTTTAATTTGATTATCGTGGGAAAAGACCAGCTCCATCCCCATCCGACTATCCTTGATGGTATTGCCTAGTATCCGATTATCCGATGAGTTGGAGAGCAGCAGATCACGCACACCGATAAATTGATTGCCCTCAATCAGATTGCCTTCGCTGTACCACATCCGCAGCCCCTCTCCTCTCAGGCTCGGCTCCTGTTGGATGGAGCTGACTCGGTTATTGCGAATGGTGTTGTCATTGGCCTGCACAACATGGATTCCAAACAGGCTATTGCTGATGCTGTTGTTCTCGACCACGGTATTATCGGCAGCGATCAGAATACCCGCATCCACCCTGTCGTGAGACTCTCCAGAGTTGATCAACTTGAGCCCACGGATCACCGAGCCATCCGCCATAACAGAGAGCACCGTCCCCTCCCCTTCAGCGTTGATGGTCACCTCACCCCGACCCTCAATGGTGATCCGCTTTTTAATGATGGCCGGCCCGGCATACTCTCCGGCTGGCGGGCGTAACACTCCCCCCTCCGGGGTGATATCAATAAACAGTTGCAGAGGTGGCAGCGCATAGCTACGCCCTGCCATAAGTAGTAGAGCCAGTAGCAGTAGATGGGGTATATGTTTGCTATACAGGAGGTGCAACGGAAGAGATTCCAATATGTTCAATTTTAGTAAGAATAGCCCACTCTCCAGGTAAGCAGCCTTAATTCAGATCAATTGCCCATTCTAAAATTATGCCAACGGCTTGTATTCTGACAAAAATTGTAGGAATATGAGCACAAAACAATAATAAGAACAGGTAGATATAACAACTTGTTAATGTTCCTCCATAGGAGAACCGGACACATATTTAGCTGTTTTACAGGATAGGGCACGCAACAGGCTACCACTATAGAATGGAAAATCGTTCATTAAAGATCAACGCATGGGCATGGACCCTCATCTCCCTGTGGTCGGTGATTATCCTTATCTCCTTCTTCTGGAACGCCTACCAGGTTCAATCCCTGCTGCTAGAGCAGGCACGTACTGAACTGCGCGCCAACTTCTTTAAGGACCAAACCTTTCGCATCTGGGCCACTCAGCATGGCGGAGTCTATGTTCCGGTAACCGAAAAACTCAAACCCGATCCCTACGTCGCCTTTTTACCGGAGCGAGATGTGGTAACCCCTTCGGGTCGAGTCCTCACCCTTATCAATCCCGCCCTGATGGTGCGCCAGTTTAATGAGTTAGCCCGGGAAAAATTTGGGGCAGAGGGTCATCTCAGCAGCCCAAATCCGATTAATCCCATCAATGCCGCCGACGAATGGGAGAGCTTGGCATATTCAGAGTTTGAGAAGGGTGTTAAAGAGGTGACCGCCATCGCCACGATCAATGATCGCCCCTATCTTCGTTTAGCGCGT
>JAPHSO010000137.1 GCA_026193675.1 Gammaproteobacteria bacterium
CCCTGAGCGACAATTTGATGAGCCAGATTGCGGTTTGATGCAGGGTAGACCCGATCAGGACCGGTACCAAGTACCGCGATAGTGCTACCACCAGCTTTGAGAGCCCCTTCATGGCTAGCGGTGTCAACACCCAGGGCCAGTCCGCTGGTAACGGTCAAGCCGACACTGGCGAAATAGTGGGCAAAATCGCTGGCAGTTTCAGCGCCGATTCGACTTGGGTTGCGACTACCGACAATGGCGATCTGTGGGGTATTAAGAAGCTGTAGATCGCCGAGGGTAAAAAGCAGAGCAGGAGCGTCACTGAGTAATTTGAGCTGTTTGGGGTAGTGAGGGCTCTGCTGTGTGACAATTGCGTTGCCATCAATTTCGAGCCAACGGAGGGTCTCATCGATACGCTGTTGCTGAGGATTCTGAACGGCAGCTTTTAACTTCTCATTCAGGTCGCTTTGGGAGGCCTCGCTAAAGATCGCCTCAGGAGAACCGAATCGCTCCAGAAGTCGGTTCTGCTGAACGGCACCGATCCCGGGGAGATGGATCAGCTTTACCCATGCTTCGGTTGAGTCCATTAACCAAGCGGTGAGTGAGTCAAACTTATTAGATTAGGGATTCGTTACCCGATCATAGAGATGCAGCGGAACAGTAGAGTCCATCACCAGGGCATAACTGACTCGGTCAAATACGCGGAAGATCATCACCAGACCGCTACGCTCACCAGGGAGCAGGACCTCTTCACGATCCTCGGTGTAGTTATCGCGTGCAACCCGACCTGAACGGTAGGAGGCGAGGACATGCCCCTCCTCAATCTCATCCTGTCTACCGAGATTGAGCACGACGATTTGGTGCTTTCCAGCCATTGAGACGCCATTAACAATGGAGATAATCTGAGCATCAACATTCTGCTTGGGTGCATGGGGGATGTAGTTGCGATCCGGTTGTTGAGGCTCGGCAACAATCAGGCGGTCACCATTAAGAACCTCACGCTTGGCATAGGTGACAAGGAGGCTTGCGGGATCACCTTTGCGGGTAATCTGGCCATCCGCAAGATAGATCGCCTCATAACCGAGAATATCTTCATCATCCTTTGGGTTGATGTAGGCATCCCCTTTTCGAACAATGGTGTATCTCAGGTTAGGGATATCCTGCAGCTTACGAATATAGAGGGTGTTATCTATCCCGGCGACGAGATGCCCATCTACGCTTGATACCACATAAGGGGCATTATCGAGCTCCTTTTGGCTAATGATATGCGGCTTAATCAGGAACGAGCTGATGGCGTCGGTTGGGATGGTGCGGATTGCACTTTTGATCTCAGTTCTGCGAACCTTGGGTGAGAGTTTTACAGTGGGATAGCTATCCTCTACCTGAGTTGTGGTCTCCATGACAGTGTCGCCACCGCGCTCGACCCTAATATAGGGGGCACCATCAATGTAGTGCAGAATCAGTACATCACCTGGATAGATCAGATGGGGGTTGGCAACCTGTGGATTGTTTTGCCACACCTCAGGCCAGCGCCATGGATCTTTGAGGAAGTAGCTGGAGATATCCCAAAGCGTGTCACCAATAACGACAGTGTAACGCTGAGGGTAGTCGGGCTTAATCTGAACAGCCTTTTGAACCTCAACCTCTTCAACAGGGGCGGGTTCAGGAGCCTCTGGGGCACTTGCACAGCCGGCCAGTAGCAAAATGAGAGAGAGGCTTAGACCGCTCAGGCGGTAATAGTTTTTCTTATCCATTGAAATCCCAACAGTTTTTGTCTATCGCCGAGTTTAGCCTAATTCCCTGATAACGAAAAGAGAAGTTGATCACGGTGCCGGAAGCCCAATCTTCCAGTATCATTAGCACATTGAATAAATTAGATGAGGACGCCAAAGTGGCACTACTCGATATCCTTCGTTTTCCAGATTCCCGTTTGCGTACCGTTGCCAAGTCGGTTGAGCAGGTCGATGACCCGATCCGGACCATCATTGATGATATGTTTGAGACGATGTATGCCGCTCCCGGCATCGGCCTTGCCGCCACTCAGGTCAATGTGCACCAAAAGATTATTGTGATCGATGTCTCTGAGGAGAAGAACCGGCCTCTGGTTTTGATCAATCCGATGATCCTTGAGCGACGCGGGGCTAAGCAGGGGGATGAGGGGTGTCTATCGGTACCCGAATATTACGAGAGTGTTGAGCGGGCAGAATATGTTCGCGTCGAGGCGCTGGATCGAGATGGTAATCAGTATGAGCTTGAGGCTGAAGGGCTTTTGGCCGTCTGTATTCAGCACGAGATGGATCACCTTGAGGGGAAACTGTTTGTCGACTACCTCTCCAAACTGAAGCGCTCGCGGATCCAGAAGAAGCTTGAGAAGGCTGAAAAGCTGGCGGTATGAGTAAATCCATAATGGCTGATGAGTCGCTCGATATTATCTTCGCAGGAACCCCTGAGTTTGCAGCCGAGGCACTGCGCCAGTTATTGACCAAAGGTTTTAATGTTGTGGCGGTCTATACTCAACCCGATCGCCCTGCAGGTCGTGGACGTAAACTGACTGCCAGTCCGGTTAAGGAGCTTGCGCTGGAGCATGGGCTGCCGGTCTACCAACCTGAATCTTTTAAAGATGAGTCTGCAGTTACTGAGCTTACTGAGCTCAAACCGGGTCTGATGATTGTGGCCGCCTATGGACTGCTACTCCCCCCCAGTGTGCTGGAGATTCCAACCCATGGATGTATCAATATTCACGCCTCACTGCTGCCACGTTGGCGCGGTGCGGCGCCCATTCAGCGAGCAATTCTAGCTGGAGATGCTGAGACCGGTATCACCATTATGCAGATGAATGAGGGGTTAGATACCGGAGCGATGCTGCATAAAAGAGTGATCCCGATCAATCCTGCAGAGAGCGCAGGAGCGCTACATGATCGTCTTGCGCTGTTGGGTGGTGAGGCGATGCTGGAGGCGTTGGATATGCTGCGTAGCGATAGTTTAAAGCCTGAAGAGCAGAATGATGATGAAGCATGTTATGCCGCCAAGCTGAAAAAGGATGAGGCGCAGATCGACTGGAACCGGTCGGCTGAACAGATCGCTCGTCAGGTTGCCGCCTTCAATCCATGGCCGGTAGCTCAGACCACATGGGGAGATAAGGCGCTGCGCATCTGGCAGGCGATAGCCGTCAATGAATTAGCGGGTAAAACAGCAGGAGAGGTGATCTCTGCGAACAAGAGCGGTATCGATGTGAGTTGTGGTGCAGGTGTGTTGCGTATTACAGAGCTGCAGATGCCGGGCAAAAAGCGGGTCGATGCAGCCAGCTTTATCAATGCCTACACCATCAGTGGCGTGACTCTCAGCTAGTGGCTAAAGGGAAAGGAGATACCGCCAAGACAATGGCTGCCCGTCTTGCAGCGGTCAGGGTGTTGCAACAGGTGGTTGATGAGGGGCAGTCACTCTCGGCCCAACTTGCGCAGATCCTGCCCAGAGTTGCAGCCGAAGAGCGGGGGTTGGTTCAGGAGATCAGTTATGGTGTTCTACGTTGGCTGCCCCAGCTAGATGCGATCCTCGAAAAGTTACTGAGGAAACCCCTTAAACGTAAAGATGTCGATGTTGAAATGCTGTTGTTGGTGGGGATTTACCAACTTCAGCACCTCAATCTACCCGAATATGCGGCCATTTCTGAGACGGTTGAGATCACCCACAAGTTGCGTAAACAGTGGGCCAAGGGTTTTGTTAACGGCGTACTGAGAAATTTTCAGCGCGATGGTCAAAAAATTGTAACTGCCCTTAATGCCTATGCTGAGTCTGACGAATCAAAGTATCTCCATCCTCAGTGGCTGATTGGTAAGGTGAAGTTGGGATGGCCCGGGCAGTGGGAGCAGATCCTTGATGCCAACAACCAACGCCCACCGATGACGTTGCGAATTAATCTTGCTCAGACCGGTCGAGATGAGTTTTGCAAGCGGCTCGACAGTGCCGAAATCGGTTATCAGCAGAGCCGTTTTTCTCGCAGCGGCATCACGCTCACCAAGCCGATGGCTGTTGAACAGATTCCCGGATTTGTTGATGGCCTCGCCTCGGTCCAGGATGGTGCTGCACAATTTGCAGCAGAGTTGCTGGCTCCTGAGGCGAATGAAAGGATCCTCGATGCCTGTGCGGCCCCTGGAGGCAAGACAGCCCATATTTTAGAGCGTGCTCCGAGCTGTGAATTGACCGCTCTGGATCACGATCCGCTGCGCCTTGAGCGTGTTGAGGAGAACCTGGAGCGGATCGGTGTAACGGCGCAGGTGATTGCCGGGGATGCGGCAAAACCGGCAGACTGGTGGGATGGTGAGCTTTATGATCGCATTCTGCTCGACGCCCCCTGTTCAGCGACAGGGGTGATCCGTCGTCATCCAGATATAAAAGTGCTGCGCCATCCCGACGACATCGAAACACTTGTTTCACTGCAAAAGCAGATCCTCGATGCGCTTTGGAAGCTACTCAAGCCGGGGGGGACGCTTCTCTATGCCACCTGCTCAATACTGCCGCAGGAGAATAGCCAGCAGATCGATAGCTTTATCCAAAGAACCGAAGATGCTGAGCCCCAATCGATTGATGGGGAGTGGGGAATTGAAAGCGGAGTGGGTCGTCAGATCCTTCCCGGTATGGATGGAATGGATGGTTTTTTCTATGCCCTCTTGAAGAAGGCGGGTAATCAATAGATGCAGCGGCTCTGGTTCAGCGTTACAATCGCGCCGAATTAATTCCAGCATATTAATGAGTCGCGAATGAAGATCATTATTCTGGGTGCCGGTCAGGTCGGCACCTCTCTGGCCAACAATCTCGCGAGTGAGGCCAATGACATCACCGTGGTTGATGTCAATGCAGATCTGTTGAGTCAGTTACAGGATCGACTTGATCTCCGCACAGTGATGGGGCGTGGTTCCCATCCCGAGGTTCTGATTCGTGCCGGTGCTGAAGATGCCGATATGATCATCGCGGTCACCAATAGTGACGAAACCAATATTGTCGCCTGCCAGGTCGCCTACACCCTGTTCCATACCCCTACCAAGATTGCTCGAATCCGTTCTCAGAACTACCTCTTTAAGCCGGAGCTGTTTGGCACTCAGGCGATGCCTATCGACTTTATTATCAGCCCTGAACAGCTGGTGACTGACTATGTTTCGCGCATCATTGAGTATCCTGGTGCGCTTCAGGTTGTGGACTTTGCTGAAGGACGGGTACGTCTGGTTGCTGTCAGGGCATTTGAGGGGAGTCCGCTGGTTGGACATGAGCTGCGTGAGCTGCACGAACACTTCCCCAACATTAAAAGCCGAATTGCTGCCATCTATCGAGAGGGTGAGGCGGTTTACCCTAAGGCTAAGACAGTCATTAAAGCGGATGATGAGATCTTCTTCGTTGCGTTCACCCCGGACTCGAACGCTGCAGCAACCTGTGCGGCCGGTAAGGGAACAAACTTCCTTTATC